>JBKJLG010000009.1:0-2740 GCA_046596995.1 Chitinophagaceae bacterium | reverse complement strand
TTATAAATTCTCATTGCTGTTCTTATCAATTCTTTTTTTTGCGTAAAGGGCGCAGCCAAAGTATAAGCAACATCATGGTAATCCATTTTTTTCTTTATTAAGCCACTGTCTAATGGTTCAATCCAAACAACGGTTGCAGCCCTGTCCTGCAACCAATTAAAATTTCGTGGTGCATCCAGCGTGTTATCAAAACCCGTTGGTGCCAATTCACCTGAAGGGATTTTTGCTATGGTTTTAATTTCTTTCCCATTTATATCTGAAATAATTGCTGTTGCAGGAAAATCTCGGGCCGTAACCAGATAAGAAAATGGTTTATTAATCAATTGCAGCAGTAAATATTTTTTATCAGGAGAAATAGATATGTCGTTATAAATAGCTCCATTGCCAATATTTGTTTCTTTGCCATTTACATTTTTTACCAATTGTGCGGTGGCATAAAACTCAAACAGTTCTTCATCATAAGCATTTTTAATCAGGTCCTGGTAGGTTCTTGATGCTGCTACTTTTCCTAAGTTTTCCTGTACAATCGGGCCCTTTGGCGCTAATTTTTTTACCGGTGCCATATTTATCGGTTTGCTAATTGCAGAATAAAGGATCGTATTGTCATCAAGCCAATCGTAATTGTTACCCAAAACTGTATTAACGCTTTTCTTATTCCATTTGGTTGCTTTTTTAGTAGCCACATCAATTACATATAAGTCAATATTTTTTGCGGCAGCATTTGTAAAAGCAATTCTATTATCAGATGGACTCCACTTTACATTGCTGGCTTTTAAGCTCTGGGGCAAACCGCTAACAGCATATTCAACACCTGTTTTAATATTTTTTATTTTAAAATTTAAGATGTAGGCTGTACGGCTGGGACCGTAATTGCTTGGGTTTATTCTCAAGCCCGCAATACGCAACTCGGGCTGCGCAAGATCTTCCACCAAAGGCATACTGCTTCGCTCAGAGATGAGCATCCAGTCCGCTTTACCATCAATATTTACACCCGGTGTAGGCTTAGCCATTACCAGGTCTAAAATTTCTTTTGGCGGCGTTTTGTATTCTATTGCATCTTGCGCACAAAGGTTAAGGCTAAAAATAAATAGCATTAAAAAACCAAATATATTTTTCATGTTATACAGTTTATAAAAGTTAAACATAATAAAATTTGCTGAAACAGAAAATGGTATGCATATTTGCAATACGAAATGATAAATAACACAAATAATAATAGCTGGTGGTGGCAATCAATGTTTTTGATTGTGTCAGCATAGTTATATTTATTTGTTACAAATATTTAAGCCCGACACAAAAAGTGCCGGGTTTTTTAATTTTTATAAATGAAGAAAATAGAAATAAATACATCCTTTAAAAAATTACTTGCAGATGTTTACACACCTGTTGGTATATACCTGCGGCTGAGAGACAGGTTCAGAGATACAATCCTTTTAGAGAGCACGGATTATCATGCGGGGGAAAATAATTATTCTTTTATAGGCATTAATGCAATTGCCGGTATCGAAATAATAAATAAAAAAGAAATAGAATTTAAATTTCCGGGGAAAAATCCCGACAAAATTAAAATAGATGATAAGCTGAATATTGCTGATGAGTTATGGAAGTTTATGCAACACTTTCAAATTAAAACTGCTGCTGTAAAACCTGTAAATATTGCACAGGGTTTGTTTGGTTATACTACTTATGATGCTGTGGAGTTTTTCGAAAACCTAACCCTGAATTCTTCTCAAAAAGAAAAAGACTTGCCGGCAATCCCTTTAATGCGTTACCGTTTTTACCAGTACATAATAGCAATTGATCATTTTAAAGATGAGCTTTTTATTTGCGAAAATCATCTTGATGAAATTGAAAGTGATATAGATCTTGTGGAAAGCCTGATAAAAAGTAAAGATGTACCGGTTTATCCTTTTACTATAAAAGAAAATGAAACTTCAACCATTACCAATGAAGAATACATTACGATGGTAGAAAAAGGTATTGCAAATTGCAAGCGGGGAGATGTGTTTCAGATTGTATTAAGCCGAAGATTTCAACAGGCATTCATAGGGGACGAGTTTAATGTTTATCGGGCATTACGCAGCATAAACCCCAGTCCTTATCTTTTTTATTTTGATTATGGAGATTATAAATTAATGGGCAGCAGCCCGGAAAGTCAGCTGGTAATTAGCAGCGGAAACGCAGTAGTACATACCATAGCAGGCACTTTTAAAAGAACCGGAGATGATATAACGGACAAGGCCCTGGCAGAAAAACTGTTAACGGATGAAAAAGAAATTGCTGAACACGTTATGTTGGTTGATCTTGCTAGAAATGATCTTAGCAAAATGTGTGAAGATGTTACGGTTACACAGTTTTCCCGGCCGCAATACTATTCACATGTAATTCATTTGGTAAGTGAGATAAAAGGAAATGTAAAAGAAGGCACAAACCCTTTTGCCTTGCTGGGAGCTACTTTTCCGGCAGGTACATTAAGTGGTGCACCGAAATATAAAGCCATGCAATTAATTAATAAAATTGAGTTGGAACCAAGAAGTAATTATGGAGGATGCATAGGTTTTATGGGTTTTGATGGTAGCTGCAATCATGCAATAATGATAAGAACTTTTTTAAGCAAAGACAATATGCTTACTTACCAGGCGGGTGCTGGGGTTGTAGCCTTATCAAATCCTGAAAGTGAATTACAGGAAGTAAATAATAAATTGAATGCTTTAAAACAAGCAATAATAAAAGCAGAAAC
>JBKJLG010000308.1:0-7835 GCA_046596995.1 Chitinophagaceae bacterium | reverse complement strand
TCGCAGCTTTCAAAATATGCTGATGCGTTATTATATCTTTCTCTTATCAGCGGCCGCAATCCTGAATTACTAATTGGTCAGCATGTGGTAAGTGCGCCATTTGTAAAACAAAGCGGGTTGGAAATTATGAGTACAGGTTACATGGTAATAGATGGAGGCGCACCTACAACTGTTTCATATATATCCAATGCATCGCCATTGCCGGCAGATAAAAATGATATTGCCATGTGTACCGCAATGGCCGGTGAATTACTGGGCATGAAATTAATTTATATGGATGCAGGAAGCGGTGCAAAAGTTCCTATAACAGAAAGCATGATTGAAAAAGTTTCACAATCAATTTCTATCCCTTTAATAATTGGCGGCGGGATAACCGATCCTGAAAAAGCATACCTTAATTGCAAAGCCGGTGCAGATGTAATTGTTGTAGGTAATGCAATTGAAAAAAATGAAAGTCTTATTTTAGAAATGGCAGCAGCTGTACATTCGGTAGCTGTAAAAGTTTAGCTCAGGTGCGTATTGATGTATTTTTTTTTATTTTGTAAGTCTTGATGGCATTTCCGGGATTATACAGTGAGAACTGATATGGTTTTTATAACGCTAAATTCCCGGCGGTAACCTTGCAACCCTGACTCAAAGGCTCATCATCTCTTTAAATTTAACTGCCTGCCTGCGGCTCACTTCTACTTTTTCTCCGCCATTTAATTCTAGCAACAAACCCCCATTAAAGTAAGGCTCAATTTTTTCTATCATTCGCAGGTTAACAATGTGTTTTCTGTTAGCCCTGAAAAAAACTTTATCATCCAACCTTTCTTCCAGCGAGTTAAGCGATTTTAAAATGAGTGGCTTGTTGCCTGCAAAAAAAACTTTTGCATAATTACCTACACTTTCAAACAATCTCACTTCCGAAAGTTTTACAAACCAGCAACGCTCCCCATCTTTTACAAAAACCTGGTCATCTTCGCTTAATAATCCCCGGCTTGCATTTGAGTATGATAATTGTTCTTCCTCATCTTTTTGCTTCACTTTCATTAAAGCATCTGCAAGGCGCTTCGGTTCCACCGGCTTCATTAAGTAATCAAGTGCGTTTACTTCAAAAGCTTTTAAAGCATATTCATCATAAGCGGTAACAAAAATCACGTGCGGCGCTCTCTCAAGTTCGGTAAGCATATCAAAGCCGGTTTTACCCGGCATTTGTATATCTAAAAAAATAAGATCGGGACTAAGGTTTTCAATTTTATCTATGCCTTCGTTGGCATTGGTTGCTTCGCCAATTACTTCAACTTCAGGAAACTCCTGCAATAATTTTTTTAATTCATTCCGGGCAAGGCGTTCATCATCAATAATAACAGCTTTCATATTTGTGAGTTGTCAGTTGTGAGTTATCAGTTATGAGTAGTTAAATGTTTGTGATCAGAATGTATCTCACTATTCACCACTCACTATTCACCAGTTCACAGGCATCACCACTTTACTCTGCACCATGCCATCGATATTTTTTATTTCGAAAGTAGCTTTTCCCTGGTATAAAAAGTGTAACCGGTTTCGTGTGCTGTTTAAGCCAAAACCATCTTCGTTTATTTCACCTTCTATTTGCCCGGAGTTTTTAACTACGAGTTCATGGTTATTACCTTTAAAAATGGAATAAATTTTTACCACACCTCCATCTACTGACTTACTTATACCGTGTTTTATTGCATTTTCTACAAGCGTTTGCAGCATCATGGGTGGCACCGGCTGGTCCAGTGTGTCTTCATCAACAAACAACTCAATTTTCAGTCTCTCTTCAAAGCGCATTTGCTCAAGCGCCAAATAATCTTTTACAATATCCAGTTCTTTGTGTAGCGGAACGGTTTCCATTTTTTCTGCCTGAAGGCTGCTTCTTAAAATATTAGAAAGTTCGGTAATAGCTTTTCTGGCCCTCTCGGGATTTTCATCAACCAAAGCCCTTATACTGTTTAACGAATTAAAAATAAAATGTGGATTGATATGAGACTTTATTGTTTTCACTTCAAGCTCTTTCACCGTTTTTTCAAGCGTTAATTTATCAACCTGATCCTTCCTGTTTTTTTCACCATAATGCCAAACCATGTACAGCAACAGCCAAAGTGCTATTAAAATAAAAGTGAAAATTAAACCCCACCAAAACCTTCCTTTAAAATGATCCTCATACTGCCATTCACCCTTTTTATCCCTGTACCATCCTGTATTTTTTTTAATAGATTGAATGTGTGCTATCCGTACAGAATCCTTTTCCCGTGAAAGCTCCTGAGAAAAATAATTTGTTTCAGCAAGATTAAATTGCTTCTCACGGTTAATTGCTTTTTGCTTATCCTCTTTTTTTTCATACTCAATTAAAGAAGATTTTGTAATTACCGCAGTAATTTTTGACCCATAATAAACAGTAAGCCCCGTTAGCGTTACACCGGCAATAAAAAGCATCATCACTTTGTGAGAAGGTAAACGCATCCAGTGCATCTTTTTAAGCACATAGCGCAAAAGGTGAGTAGCTAAAATTGACCAGATAAATTCTATGAGCAATGCTGAAAAAAAGATATTCCTTTTTTCCGGCGGCTTTAAATACATATCGCTGGCAAAAATATAAACGAAAAAAAGGTTAACGCTTGTCCATCCGCCCCAGCCAAGTATCTGGCATATCCAATATTTTATGTTTGATTTCAAGATGACAAATTTAATGAGTTCCCTTGCTAAAAATCTTACTCATGTGATTAATGGTGAAATGAGTTGCTGAGAGGAACAAATAAGTTTACATGATGTATAGATAACCCACAATTGTTTAGTTTTACAATGCGGATAAAGATAGTAAATGGCCAACCAAAATTTAAATACAGATAAAGAAAGTTTAACCTCCGGCGATAAGGAATTTGAAAATAACATTCGCCCGGCTATAATTGAAGAGTTTAGCGGCCAGCCGCAGATAATTGAGAACATCAGGATATTTATTAAGGCTGCAAAACTCCGCAGCGAAGCGCTGGATCATATTCTTTTTCACGGCCCGCCGGGCTTGGGCAAAACCACGTTAAGCCGAATTGTAGCCAATGAGTTAGGCGTAAATATTAAAGAAACCAGCGGCCCGGTTATAGAAAAACCCGGAGACCTTGCAGGACTTTTAACCAACCTGGAAGCAAATGATGTTTTGTTTATTGATGAAATTCATCGCCTGAGTAATGTGGTGGAAGAATATTTATATGCAGCCATGGAAGATTACCGCATAGATATTATGATTGATACCGGACCTAATGCAAGAAGTGTACAGATAAATCTTAACCCCTTTACTTTAATTGGTGCAACCACCAGAAGTGGTTTGCTTACATCTCCTTTACTTTCCAGGTTTGGTATAAAATCCAGATTAGAATATTACGATGCCATCACATTGCAAAAAATAATTGTGCGGTCAGCATCAATTTTAAATACTAAAATAACATCTGATGCAGCCGGCGAAATATCACGCCGCAGCCGTGGTACGCCCCGTATTGCCAACGGGCTTTTAAGAAGAGTAAGAGATTTTGCGCAAGTGCTAAGCAACGGTGTTATTGATCTTGCAATAACTGAACATGCATTAAAAGCACTTAATGTAGATGAACATGGTTTGGATGAAATGGATAACCGAATACTCAATTGTATTATAGAAAAATTTAAAGGCGGCCCGGTGGGTATTACAACTATTGCCACTGCCGTGGGTGAAGAAACCGGAACACTGGAAGAAGTGTATGAGCCTTTTTTAATTCAGGAAGGTTTTATAATGCGTACCCCAAGGGGAAGAGAGGCAACCGCAAAAGCTTATGAGCATTTAGGTAAAAAGCCCCATGGGAGCGGAGGAACGCAGGTGTTGTTTTCGTAATTAAAAATTCTTTTTTATTCTTACCTGCATTGCGAAATCATAAGTATCTAAGGGGATGCAAACAATGTTATCGGGATCTACAAAACTTAAATAATTTTGTAACCTTGCTTTAGTAAACCGCTGCGACCAAAATTTTTGTTTTGTTGCAGTAAATGAATCTTTCTTATCGGTTATTATTTCCATGCCTAATTTTTTGTAAAAGGTTTCCTGTTTTTTTCTGGTAGTCTCATTATCAATATAGCATGAGCCTATAACAATTTCGCCTCCTTTTTGTAATAAATTATAAGCATCAGAAAAAATTTGTTCGAACCTTTCATTTTTACTCAGATCAATTTTCTTATCTGATGTTTTGTATGTTTCAAATGGAAAATCATCAGGATAAAAATTTCCGGCTGTGAACCACGTAACAACTATTATATCAAATTTTTTATCTAATTTATTTAAATTATTCGCCTCTAAAAAGCTTACAGAAACTTTATTTTCGATATTCAAATCTTTAATAACCTTATTAGAGAGAGCGATGCATGCATCTGCATTATCAATTCCTTGGTAATAACTTATGCAATCCCATATTTCTTTTATGCCGCTAAGGTGCTTTACAATTCTGGCGGTGCCGATACCAATATCTAAAATTGAAATAGATCTTTGTTGAAGAGTTGATACTTCATTTATTACTTTTTTAAGTTCTATAAATTCTGCCCATTGTGTTTGCAACTGTTCTTCAGGAATAAAGTTTTTGTCGAAAGATTCTTCAACAGACTTTTCCGTATCGTATATACTCATTTCATAATTTAGATTATGTAAATTAATTTAAAAGGGCTGATTTTCGTTAAGAAAACCAGCCCCAAGTAATTCGTTATTTCTTTTAGAATTTAAAATTTAACGCTGCATTAAAGATGGTGCCCAATTGACTAAACTGAGAGCCATTGTAAGCAAGAATGCGGTACCGCCCGCTAAAGGCAAGAAACCCTTCAAGCAGATTTTTATCTGCTGCATTATTTAAAACTGCCTGGCCGGCAGGGTTCAATGCTTCTAATTTCCACTTTGGCAAAACATTAAATAAATTATTTACCGTGATATTTGCAGAAATTTTATTGCTGAAATTGTAACCAATATTTAAATCAGTAACTACAGCAGTAGAAAATACTTGTTTAATATTCTCCATGTCCGATCCGCCATTATCTAAATCCTGGAATTCTGTTGGTCCAAATAAAGTATTGTTTAAATTAAAATTCCATTTGTTTAAAGTGTAATCAAATCCAAATATGCCTTTGTATTTTGGACGGCTTTTAGTTATTAATGATTTTATTTGAGTACTTAAAATATTAGCACCAGCATCTGCAATAGCTTTAGGATTATTTGGGCTTCCTACAATTTCATTATCTATGGTATAATTAGCAGCCAGATTTATACCTAATTTTCCTTTTCCTAATAGCAGGTTTCTGTAGCTTCCAACAAAATCTAATCCTGATGTATGTGTTTTAATACCATTAATAAAAAATTGCACCTGAACAACACCTGCAGCCTTTAATATTTGAAATAATGTTGTATTTGGATTATTAGAAGATATTGGGGAACTATATACTATCCTGTCCTTAATCGTAATGTCATAATAATCCAGGGTGATACTTAAATTACTAGTAGGTCTTGTTCCAATTCCCAAAGTAAAATTGGTTGATCTTTCGGGCTTTAATTTTGGTATCCCTAATAAAAAAGCCTGTTTGCTATTATTATTAAACAGCCCGGATAATTGTATGGTGCCTGCTACAAAAGAAGATTGTGTTGATTGATTATAAATTTGATGAAGAGTAGGAGCAAGAAAACCTGTTGAAGCGGATCCTCTTAATACGAATTTATCTCCGGCAGCTTTTAAAAGTGATGAAACCTTATACACAAATGCACTTCCAAAATCACTGTATTTTTCTCCTCTAACAGTGCCATTTATCAAAAATTGTTTTGAAACATTTAAGCTTGCGTCCAAATATGCTCCCAAATTATATCGGCTAAAATTTCCTGAATTTTCCTGTCGGATACCTGGAAAAGAATTTGCTCCCTGTCCTGAATATGATGCAGTATCTCCTGATATTATCTTATAAGTTTCTCTTCTTGCTTCAGTACCAAAACCGATTGAAAAATTTTCTGTTATACTTTTAGACATATCAATATTTCCAACCACATTGTAAAATTCGTAACCACCAGGTTTAAAGGATGTAGGGCTTGCCGCTTGTAATGAATGATTTACTGTATTATTTACAGTATATATTTGTTGGTTGCCGCCTGTAGTTAAACTAAGATCCTGTTTCCATCCATTAATATCTTTTTTAAAGCCAAAAGTTGCATTATAATCTGTTAGATCACCTTCAAAACTGGGCTCATAGCCTATATACGTTGTGCCTGCCGCATGTAGTAACCCATAATCCGGCCTCCAGTATGATGTACGGTAATTTGCATTACTAACTGCCCTTTTTGTAACAAACGCTGCATTACTATAAAAAAGAGTGCTTTCACCAATGGGGATGCCGAGGTTGTATAAAAACTTGGCAGCAGTTATTTCGCCAGTACCATTTTTATTATTTCCTGTGGGATATAATTTTAAATAATCAACAATAGGCTTGTTGGAAGGATGAGTAAGGGGTTTGGAAGGATCGCCAAATGTGGCTATTTCTGTTGGCAGATCAATTATACCGGAACGTATTGCATTTTCCTGTTGACTAAGTGCAACGGTATAATTAATAAAACCTTTACTACCAAAATTGGCACCGCTATTAAACGATAACCCATATGTTGCACCATCACCTTTATGTGTAACGCCCCCGTTTAAGGTAAGAGTACTATGCTCATATTTGTCTTTTAAAATTACGTTCATTACTCCCGCTATAGCATCAGAACCATATTGTGCAGATGCACCATCCCGTAATATTTCTACATTTTTAATAGCATCTAAAGGAATTGCAGAAAGATCAGCACCTGTTTCACCGCGGCCGGGAGAAAATTGCACATATAGTAATGAGCTTAAATTCTTTCTTTTTCCATTGATCAATATCAAAGTGCGGCTAGGGCCAAGATTTCTAATCTCATAAGGATCTAAAAGTGTAGTGGCATCATTAACCGGAGTGTTTACCGTATTAAAAGAAGGTACACGGTATTGAAGTGTTTTATCAAATGTAAGCTGGCCGGTGCTTTTAAGTGTGGCAGCATCTACATTATCAATGGGTAAAGGGGTGCCTACTGAAGAACGAGGCGACGAACGTGTACCAACCACTAAAACATCTTCCAGTTTTTGGTTGGTTTGCACCAATTCAACATCTACTACAGTTTGTTCATTATTTATAATAGTTACCGTTACAGTTTTAGGAAAATATCCCACATTTGAAAAATTTATGGAATGCGTACCGGCAGATAATTTTAGTGTATATTTTCCATCCTGATCAGTGAGGGTACCACCGCCTTTCACAGTTGATACGCTGGTATTTTCTAATCCTTTACCATTTGCTGTTACCATTCCTGTTAATGTGCCTTGTGCAACTGAAAAAGCGGGTGTAAGAAAAGACATTAGCAATGCAAAAAGCATTGACAGGTTTAATTTTTTCATAAATGTTAGTTTATAGTTTAGTAATGCATAATTAAGATGTTTCTAAAAAAGCAAGGTTACTTAATAGTATTCTTCAGGATATTAACTATAGGCTGTAACAACTATGAGAAAGTGAGTTATATAGATTATCAACAGATTTTAAAAATGTAAATAATTTAAAATCTATTTATTAAAAATAATACAAAAATTACTAATGTTTCAGATTACTCCTGCTCTACCAGCCTGAAACCATTACCATGAATATTTACGATCTCAATTCTTGAATCTTCTTTTAAATATTTACGCAGCTTTGCAATGTAAACATCCATACTGCGGCCATTAAAGTAGGTATCGCTACCCCATATTTTTTTAAGCGCTGCATCTCTGGGCAAAAGGTCATTT
>JBKJLG010000304.1:0-2607 GCA_046596995.1 Chitinophagaceae bacterium | reverse complement strand
TTATCTCAATTTATTGTAAAAAAAGATGTTCCTGTTTATCCTGACACATTGGTTTGGGTAAGAGATTTCTCTTATTCGTACAATGAGCCAATGGCTAAGCAATACAATAACCATCCGGCGTTTGGTAATTATCCTGTTGTAGGTGTTACCTGGATAAAGGCAACAACATTTTGCGAATGGAGAACACAATTATTGAATGGTTTCTTAATATCTAAGAAAAGATCTACTGAATCTCCCTTCCGCTTACCAACAGAAGCTGAGTGGGAATATGCAGCAAGAGGCGGACGTTCTCAAGCTTCTTACCCATGGGGTGGACCTTACTTAAGAAACAAAAAAGGTTGTTTACTGGCAAACTTTAAACCTGGGCGTGGAAACTATCCTGAAGATGGTGGTTTATACACCGTAAGAGCTGATGCTTATTGGCCAAACGATTTTGGCTTATATAATATGGCAGGCAATGTAGCTGAGTGGACATCCTCTTTATACTACGAAGGCGGTTACAATTTTCAGCATGACATGAACCCCGATATTCGCTACAATGCAAAAGAATCTGATTATCCGAGAATGAAACGTAAAGTTGTACGTGGCGGAAGCTGGAAAGATGTTGCTTACTTTTTGCAAACCAGCACCCGTGCTTATGAATATCAGGATACCGGAAAATCTTATTTAGGCTTTAGAACTGTAATTGATCTGCCGCCTACAATGAGTAAAAAAGGTAAAAAGTAAAATCAAACATAACCCCTTCATTATTCGAAAGAATTTTTAGTAAAAATTTATTGCTTTTTAAAAATGAGATAAGGCATTGCCATCTCATCATCTTAATAATAAAATCTAAATTTTAAAAAACTATAATCATGGCTCAAAGAAAACGTACATTTTTAACCCTCATTGATGTTTTAGTAAGCGCAGGTGCAGCAGTTATCATATTTGCTGCCTGGGCAAAAATCACTCACAAATCTTATGCAGATACAATGCTTACCGTAGGTATGTGGACAGAAACTGCCATCTTTTTAGTGTATGCAATTATAGAGTGGGTTAAACCTAAATCCCACGAAGAAGATGTTGAGGTTGCACCAGTTGCATTGCCTGGCAATTCGGCTTTACAATCAATGGATAAAATGTTATTAGAAGCAGATATTACCCCAACCAATTTAAAAAGATTAGGCGATAATTTTCAGAAATTAGGTGCTACGGTTTCTAATATTGGTGAAGTGGGTGATGTGGTAAAATCTACAAGTGATTTTTCTGCTAAAACAAAAGAAGCAACCAGTGCGATGAGTACTTTAAGAGATGCTTATACAACTTCTGCAAATACCATGAGTAATTTTAACGATGCTGCCGGCAGCGCCAGAGGATTTCATGAGCAGGTACAAGTACTTACAAAAAACCTTGGATCATTAAATACTATTTACGAGTTAGAACTAAATGAAAGCAACAACCACCTTAAAGCGCTTAATGGTTTTTATGGTAAATTGGCAGAAGCAAGCCAGGTTATGCTGGATACAGTTGATGATGCAGGAAGAGCAAAAGAGCAAATTGGTACATTGGCAAATAACCTTGGTAAATTAAACCAGGTGTATGGCAACATGCTAAGTGCAATGCAGGGCAGATAATGAACTAATATCTTATTAATTAAACTAACAAAACGTAAATCTAAAATATTATGGCTTTACCTAAAGAGCCCCGGCAAAAGATGATCAATATCATGTATTTGGTATTGACGGCTATACTGGCGCTAAATGTATCAAACGAAGTTATCACCGCTTTTAGAGTAGTAAACACAAGTTTAATAACTTCCAATGAAAATATTGCTACAGCCAACAATACTTTATATAAGTCTCTTGAAGAAAAACTACAGGATCCACAGTCTGCAGTAAAAGCAAAAGTGTGGAATGATAAAGCCGTACAGGCACAAAAGCTTTCCGCAGATATGAATACGTATATAGAGAACTTAAAAACGGAATTAAAAAAAGAGGCTGATCTTAAAATGGTGGAAGGTCAGGAGTCTTACAGAGAAGATTACCTGGAAGCCGCTACACGGTTATTTGAGATAAGGAAAAAAGGCCCGGAGCTGGAAAGTAAGCTTAAAGAATACAGGGAAGCAATGCTAAATATTGATCCTGAAATTAGAAAGCAGTTTGAAACTACATTACCAATTGATCTTAAACTTCCAAAATCTCAGGACGGGAAAACGAAAGATTTTACACAAAGCTATTTTTATATGACACCCGCTATTGCAGCTGTTACGTTGCTTAGTAAATTTCAAAACAATGTAAAAAATGCAGAGAATCAGGTAGTGACATTTGCACATAATCAAATCGGCGCAGTAGTAGTTAAGATGGACCAAGCCGGTGTGTTAGTCAGCCAAAATTCCAATTATTTAATGCCCGGACAAGAGCTTAGTGTTAAAGCGGGTGTCGGCGCATATAGTTCCGCATTTCCTGCCACGGTAACAATCAATGGTCAAACTTTTCAGACAACGAATGGGGCTGCTGAATATAAAACACAGGTTAGTGGTGTTGGTCCGAAAACCATTTTAATTAGTGTGAGTTATAAAGATCAAAATGGAATACCACAAACAAAACAAGAAAAAATTGAATACACAGT
>JBKJLG010000260.1:0-3730 GCA_046596995.1 Chitinophagaceae bacterium | reverse complement strand
TTGTCATTCCATATTTCCAAAGTAAGTTTTATAGAATCCGGCTTTGCCGGAAGTGAATAATAAATGGGTAAACCTGTGGGTGCATTTGTGCCTGCGCTTAAAACAGGCGGCGGTCCATCTTCATCATCCATTACAAAATCCAGCGCACTTCCGCCTGAAACACGGTAAGCATCTGCCGGTTTAAATAACTGAAATGTATTGGTATCTTTTGTTGCATACTGCCGCAAAATGGTAAGGTCATCTAATATCCAAAAGGCACGGCCCATGGTAGATGCAATCAGGTTTCCTTTATGCACTTTTAAATCGGTAATGGGTGTTACCGGCAAATTTAACTGCTGCATTTTCCAGCTATTGCCGCCATTGTAAGAAACATAGAAACCTGTTTCGGTGCCGGCATAGAGCAAGTTTTTTTGTACATCATCTTCTCTTACCGTTCTGGTAAATGCTCCATAAGGAATGCCGCTGCTTATGTTTGTCCATGTTTTGCCATAATCAGTTGTTTTATAAATTGCAGGCGCAAGATCATTAAATTTATAGCGTGTTGTTGCAATGTAAACGGTTGCTTTGTCGTGCGGAGAAACTTCAATGCAATTAACAAGTGTTTCACCCAAACCGGCTGGTGTTACATTGTTCCAGGTTTTACCATTATCTCTTGTAATGTAAACAAGCCCATCATCACTGCCCGTCCATATCACACCTTTTTCTAAAGGCGATTCTGCAACATATGCAATGGTTGCATAATTTTCTCCTCCTGCTCCTTCATTGGTGTAAGGCACACCGCTCATTCCCATTTTAGCAGTATCATGTTTTGTAAGGTCGGGTGAAATTGCCTCCCAATTAAAACCTTTATTATTTGTTCTAAATAAAATATTGCCGGCATGATAAAATACATTGCGGTCGTTAGGTGAATTTACAATTGGCGCATTCCAGTTAAACCGGTATTTCATATTTTTTGGCTGCAAACTTTGGTATTGAATGGGAGAAACCATAATGCCTTTTCCTTCTTTAGTATTCTGGTCAAATATTTCAATAGTTCCCTGGTAGCTACCACCCATTACAAATTGCGGGTTGTTTGGGTCAAAGGCAATAAAAGCGCTTTCGCCTCCGGCAGAAAAAGTCCAGTCGCTTTGAGTGATGTTACCACCGGCAAGATTGCGGCTTGGTATCATTACCGAACTATTATCCTGCTGACCACCATATATGTAATAGGGAAATCTGTTATCAGCATTTACCCTGTAAAATTGGCCTGTTGGCTGGTTGTTTTGTGTTGACCATATTTTACCTCCATTAAAACTAATGGCTGCCCCACCATCATTGGCAATAAGCAGGTTTTTATTGTTTTTCGGGTTTATCCACATTTGATGATAATCCCCATGAGTACCTCTTATGTTGGTCCAGGTTTTACCACCATCCATAGATTTTAAACCCGGTGAATTAAAAACATAAACAGTATTTTCATTTTGAGGATCGAGGGATAATTCAATATAATACCATGCTCTTTGCACCAACCTGTGATCTTTGCTTATCCGGTTCCAGCTTTTGCCGGCATCTTCACTTACAAATAAGCCGCCCTGCTCTTTTTGTGTATCACTCTCAATTAATGCATAAACTTTTTCAGCGTTTGCACGGCTAACTGCTATCGCCATTTTTCCTTTTTCTTTCGGCAATCCTTTTTCAAGTTTCGTCCATGTTTCACCAGCATCGGTTGATTTGTATAAACCGCTGCCTTTGCCACCGCTTTTTATTTCCCATGGCAGGCGGCGATGCTCCCACATGGCAGCATATAAAATGCGTGGGTTGTTCATATCCATGCTCAGATCTGAGCAGCCGGTATTTTCATCTACATACAATATTTTTTTCCAGGTTGTTCCCCCATCCGTTGATTTATACAAACCACGGTCAGGCGTTGGCCCGCCTAATGCGCCTTGTGCGGCTACATAAACAATATCAGGATTTGTAGGGTGAATGCGAATGTTGGAAATTTGCCGGGTAAGATCAAGCCCCATTTTTTTCCAGGTTTTTCCTGCATCTGTTGATTTATAAACGCCATCGCCGTAAGACGTCATTACACCACGGGGTGCATGTTCACCCATGCCAACAAAAACAACGTTCGGGTCGCTTTCACTTACTTCAACAGCACCAACAGAACCCGTTTTAAAAAACCCATCAGAAATGTTTTGCCAGGTACCACCTGCATCAAAAGTTTTCCAAACACCGCCACCGGTTGTACCCATATAATAAGTAAGAGGATCATTTACAACACCCGCTGCAGCAACAGAACGACCTCCGCGGAAGGGTCCAATGTTGCGCCATTTTAATGCTCTTAAATTTGAATCAAGATCTGCGGGGGAAGACACAGACGGTATTTGCTGTGTTTCTTTTTTTGTACCTGTTTTTTGCTGTGCAGGTAATTGTAAAATAAAAATACTGCAAACGAGCAAAGAAAATATTCCTTTCATAAATAATAGGGCTTTTGATAATTTGAACTCGGAAGATAAGAATAATGCAGAAGTGAAAAGCTATCTCTTTCAATAATCATAATCAGTACATTTACAAAACGCAAAAAAAATGCTTATGAAACGTTTTGTATTATTTCTTTTTCTGCTTGTTGCATTTTCAGTATCTGCACAAAAAAATGCTACTGTTTCTTTTGAAAAATGGATCAGCCTGAAAAATGTTGGGGGTGCAATTATATCGCCTGATGGTAAAACAATTGTATATACAGTAAGCAGTACCGACTGGAGTAATAACAGCCTTGATGCCGAACTGTGGATGTGCCGCAACCAGGAGGCGCCGGTGCAATTAACACGTACTGCAAAAAACAGCAGCACCAATGCAAGGTTTACACCAGATAGTAAATTTGTAAGCTTTGTTGCTGACCGTGGAGATAAAACACAGCTCTACATTATATCAGTAAATGGCGGAGAAGCCATGCAGGTTACCAAAGATGATGATGGTATTGCAAACTATGAGTGGAATGCGGCTGGCAACAGGATAGCCTATACCAAAGCAGAAGCTGAATCAAAAAAAGATAAAACCATTAAAGACCGGTTTGGAGCATTTGGTGTGGAGGGTGAAGAATACAGGCAAAGTCATTTATGGCTGCTTAATTTTAATTATGATTCTGTTGTTCTTGCCGGTCAGGTGCCTTGTTATCCTTCCAAAGCTGATTCAGCAAAAAAAGATTCAACCATTAAAATAAAAGGACAAGAATGTTTTTCATTACCGGTAGCCAAAAGATTAACCGAAGGAAATTTTACAGTGTCCGGCTTTGCCTGGAATCCCGATGGACAAACCATTGCCTTCAACAGGCAAAGCAATCCTCTTATTAATTCCGGCATTACTGCCGACATTGTAATTATAGAAGTAGCAACTAAAAAAATTACCACGCTGGTTAGCAACCCCACTGGTGATTTTATCAGCAGGTGGAGCCCTGATGGCAATGCATTTGTTTACAGCAGTTCGGTAAACGATAGTACCACTAACTTTTTTAAGAACAACCGCCTGTTTATCTATGATATTAATACAAAAGCCAGCAGAGAAATTGCCACCGATATTGACGAGCAAAAATCTGTTTTCGACTGGAATAAAAATGGACTGTTTTTAGGCGCACTGGATAAAACAACACAAAAAATATTTACGGTAGATACAAAAACAGGAAAAACAAATATGGTTGCTGTGCCTTTACAAATTGCAGGTAATATCTCTTTTAGCAAAAACACTAATAACC
>JBKJLG010000233.1:0-4249 GCA_046596995.1 Chitinophagaceae bacterium | reverse complement strand
AAAAAGAAAGTAGAAAAAGATGGAGACATAAAAATTAAAGACGGCAACACTAAAATAAAAATTGAAGCCGACGGCGAAAAGAAAATTAAAAGAGATAATGATTAATTCCTTGGTTTAAGAATTGTCTTTTATATTACTCAATTTTTCTTTGTACTTGTTGGCTGTTTCGTTAAAGGCTTTTTTATATTTTTTTGATCTCTTCACAACATCTCTACGGGATTTCAATCCTTTTTTAGGTGTTAATACAATGCCACCTATTGCCCCTATAGCGATGCCCGTTAAAAGAAATAAAACTGATTTTGATTTCATACTGTTGCATTAAATTTGCATGGCAAAAATATTATTATTTCTGCAACTTTAAAATTAACTGCGTAAAAATTAACGAAAACACACTTTGCGGTTAGCCCGAATACAGGCTTAGTTAAAGGATTTAAGGTCCTGGGAAATCCTGTCTTCAATATCTGTTACACCTTTTGCTTTTTTTACAGTTTCGCTTATGCTATGGTAATATAGTTTTCCAAGTTTATTAGCTTGCTTCATATCACCTTCCAATAATGATCTTTCGTATTCAATCTGCAGTTGGCTAATAAATAATTTTTTAATAAAAAAAAGAGAAATGCAAGGTAATGCTATTACAGTAAGGAGGATTATCATGGATATTGGATTTTAACTTATACAAAGATATCGTTATGACGTTTTTAAAACAGAGAACAATTGCCCTTTTTAAGTTGTACAGTTTTTACATATTGATGCGTATAACTACTTTCCCCACCGTTCACACGTTTTGTTTTGTCAGCGGTATAAAATATAGAATTCATTGTCTTTTTTTGCTTAATTTTCAACTTATCTTACTAAAAAAAATCAAAAAATAATTGCACATGAGATTTTACACTTTTCTATTCTTTTCTTTTTGTACACTGCAATCCATCGCCCAAAAAAAACCATTAGACCATACTGTGTATGACAAATGGGAGAGTCTGGGGGAGAGGCAAATTAATAATAATGGCAACCTGGTGGCTTATACCATCAATCCACAGGAAGGTGATGGCTTGCTGGTATTGCAGCAGGCTGATGGAAGAAAACTTTTGGAAGTAGCAAGGGGCTATAATCTCAGATTCACTGAAGATGGCAATTTTCTCATCTTTAAAATTCGTCCAACATTTCAACAAACCAGAAATGCAAAAATAAAAAAAGCAAGGCCCGATGATATGCCAAAAGATTCGCTGGGTATTGTAGAAATTGCAAATTTAAACTTTCAAAAAATTGCAAGGGTTAAAAGTTATAAAATTGCTGAGAAAAATTCAACCTGGCTCGCTTATCTTATGGAAAAACCTTTGGCAGATGTGCAAAGGCAAAAGAAAGAACTTGATTCTCTTTCCCGCATAAAAAGTATTGCAATAATTATTGACAGCCTTACAAGAGTAGCTGACAGCCTGAGAAATAAATTAGCGCAGGTACAAACAATGGGTTTGCTGGCATTACAACCCAACAGGATTATGCCGGAAGTAAAACCTGAGGAAGTATCTGACGAAGGAACTGAACTGGTAGTAAGAAATTTAAGCAACGGACAAACCCATTCGTTTAAACTGGCAAATGATTATTTGATAAATAAATATGGGAATTCCCTTGTGGTAAAAACTACCCGCCAAAGCCGCAATGCTGCGGCAAAATCTTTATTATTAAAAGAAGATCTGGCAACAGCGAGAATAGATACATTATTGCAAAATTTTAATGATGTTCGTTCGATGACACTTGATGAAAATGGAGAGCAGCTTGCTTTTGCAGTAGAACGGGACAGCAGTAAAAAAGAATCTCAAAAATTTTACAAACTCTATTATCACAAAGCCGGTAAAGACAGTGCTTGGCAACTTGCCGATAAATTTACAATAGGTATGCCTGCAAAGTGGGGTATTAATGAGTTCGCTAATATCAACTTTAGCAAAAGTGGTAACCGTTTATTCTTTGGTACAGCGCCAATACTTCCGCCAAAAGATACATCGTTGCCGGAATTTGAAAGAGTTAGTGTGGATATATGGAATTATAAAGATGATAACCTTATGCCTGCACAGTTAAGATTTAGCGATAGTTTATCACGCAGAAATTATTTAGCAAGATTTGATTTTGAAAAAAAAGAAGTGGTACAATTAGGAAATGAAAAGTTTGAACGCATACTACAAACTATGGAAGGAGATGGAGAAATTTTTTACTCGGGCTCAGATTCAGGCAAAAGAGTAGAAAGACAATGGCAAGGGTTTACACTGGAAGATATATATGCAATCAACCCGGTTACGGGTGCAAAAAAATTAATAACCATAAACTGGAAAGGTGATGTTTTCCCTTCTTACACCGGAAAATATTTATTGCTTTATAATGAAGTAAAAAAAAGATATTATTTATACAATTCTTTTACAGGAAAACTCAACCCTTTTGCTACAGATATAAAAGTGCCTTTGTACGATGAAGAAAATGATCTACCCAATGATCCGCAGGCAGAAGGCATTGTAAAATGGGTTGAAGGCGATAAATATATTTTACTGTATGATAAATATGATGTGTGGAAGGTTGCTGCGGAAGGAGCTGAAAAGCCCGTGCTGATCACCAATGGCAGAAAAAACGCCACCACTTACCGCTATGTAAATGTTATTGGTGCAGATGAGAAATTTATTTCAAAAGAGCAGCCATTGGTATTTAGAACATTTAATGAAAAAAATAAAAATGCAGGCATTGCCATACTTCAGAATCTTGATGGAGGTTTAGTGTTCACAACTAATGATGCTGTTTCGATCACCTCAATTTTAAAAGCAAAGAATAATAAAACGCTTTTGTTTACCAGAGAAAGTTTCAGCAGTTCACCCGATCTTTATCTTACACAATATGCAATAAATGACAACCCGGGCTCAAATGCTAATACAATAAAACTTACCAACACAAATCCGCAGCAATCAAATTATTTATGGGGCACTGCTGAATTGTACAAATGGAGGGCCTACACAGGACGTGAAACAGAAGGCATATTATATAAGCCTGAAAATTTTGATGCAAAGAAAAAATATCCGATGATCGTTTATTTTTATGAACGCAATAATCAAACATTGAATGGTTACCGGCCACCGGCACCCAGTCCATCGGCATTAAATATTCCTTTTTTTGTTAGCCGTGGTTACATTGTTTTTGTGCCTGATATTTGGTACACCACCGGGCATCCCGGGAAAAGCGCATACGATTATATTGTAAGTGGTACCAGAGCATTAATAAAACAGGGATTTGTTGACAGCACAAAAATAGGTTTGCAGGGCCAAAGCTGGGGAGGTTATCAAACTGCCTATTTAATTACGCAAACCAATTTGTATTCGGCTGCCTGGGCCGGTGCACCCGTTGTAAATATGTTTAGTGCTTATGGCGGTGTAAGGTGGGAGAGTGGTGTAACCAGGCAGATGCAATACGAAAAAGGTCAAACCCGTATTGGTGCAACCATTTGGGAAAAACCAAATCTTTACATAGAAAATTCTCCGTTGTTTCATTTACAAAAAGTGAAAACACCTTTGGTAATTATGAGCAACGATGCTGATGGCGCAGTGCCCTGGTATCAGGGAATTGAATTTTTTACTGCCATGAGAAGACTTAACAAACCCGTATGGTTATTAAATTATAATGGTGAAGCTCATAATTTGGTGGAAAGAAAAAATCGTAAAGACATTCAGATAAGGGAACAGCAATTTTTTGATTGGCTGCTAAAAGGAGAGCCTGCACCTAAATGGATAACAGAAGGAGTACCTGCAATTATGAAAGGAAGAGACCTTGGCTTGGGAAATGCAGGAACAAATTAAGAGGAAATTATAAATATGAAATTGCAGCCATTGAGATGCAATTTTTTTTTTGCGGGTTTAAAAATTATTTTTTTTAATAAAATAATTTATCCCTGATAAAATTTGCAGCATCACTATTTTTATAGATTAAAATCTTTATAAAGACTTATCTTTTTTTAGTTGAACTATTTAAAAACCTATAAAAGTTTTATTAATGGCCGCTACTTAAGCGAGGGCGTACGCATAACAGCTGGCATATTGTTACCTGCCTTTACCATGAGTTATTTTAATCTGCTGGCAGTTGGCATAGTTATGTCAGTAGGCGCTTTGTGCGTAAGTGCAACAGATAGCCCGGGGCCTGTTCATCACCGGGTAAATGGTATGTTGCTATGCAATGTGATAATTGCGATTGTAGCTATTATTGTTTGTTATGCCATTTCGTC
>JBKJLG010000167.1:0-5025 GCA_046596995.1 Chitinophagaceae bacterium | reverse complement strand
AAAAATTATTCTTTACAATCATTAAGGGATAAAATGGGGATTGTTACGCAGGAAGCTATATTGTTTAATGATACTATTGCCAACAACATTGCCTTAGGCATGGATAACCCTACAGAGGACGAGATAATGAATGCTGCAAAAATTGCCAATGCACATGAGTTTATTTTAAAAAAAGAAAACGGCTATCAAACCAATATCGGCGACAGGGGCAGCAAGCTTAGTGGCGGCGAAAGGCAAAGGCTAACCATTGCAAGGGCTGTATTAAAAAATCCCCCAATATTAATTCTGGATGAAGCCACCTCTTCTTTAGATACAGAGAGTGAGCGGCTTGTTCAAGATGCAATCAACAATTTAATGCAGCACCGAACCAGTATTGTTATTGCCCACCGCTTAAGCACCATTCGCCATGCTGATGAAATAGTTGTTTTACACCATGGTAAAATTGTGGAAAGGGGAACGCACGATTTGCTAATGGCAAATAACGGATTTTATACAAGGCTGGTTAACATGCAGGCAGTACAATAAATTTTAAAAAAAAAGACGATCAGTTACGATCATCTTTTCTCTTTTTTTGCGGTTAATATTTTTATCTTACCTGACCCATTTTTGCTTCAATAGATAATGTTGCATGAGGCACTGCACGCAAACGGGCTTTATCAATTAATTTACCTGTTACCCTGCAAATGCCGTACGTTTTGTTTTCAATACGCATCATAGCTTTTTCCAGGTGATCAATAAAAGTGATCTGGCGGCTGGCCATTTGGCTCAGTTGCTCTCTTTCCATGCTCAGGCTTCCGTCTTCCATCGTCATATAACGGTTATCGGTATCATCCCCGCCCATTTCATCTTTACGGGTAATTAATCCCTGGAGGTAACCCAATTCTTTTTTTGCTGTTTCCAGTTTCCTTTGAATAAGTTCTCTGAACTCGTTTAATTCCCCATCGCTGTACCGCTGAGTTGGACCAGTATGCTCCTGCGGAGCCTGATCTAATACAGATCTTGTAAATTCAGGCTCGTATTTACGGGCTTTAGTAGCGGTTATTTTAGGCAACACTAAAGGTTTAGGTGCAGATACTTTAATATTTTTTGCCTTGGGCAACACCTTTACATCCGGAATTTTTGATTCAGCTTTTTTAGCCAAAGGCTGAGTTTTAGCTACAGGCTTTTGGGGAGATGGTTTTGTTTGCGTGACGGCCGGTTTATGCTTTACAACAATGGGAGCCGCTGTTTTTTTAGCTGGCTTTGTTTTCTTTAAAGGGGTTGGCAATTTTTTAGGTGCTGCTTTTTTAACTACCGGTTTAGCAGTTTTTTTAGCCGGTACAATTTTTTTAATAGGTTTAGCTACCTTTTTAGGTGCTACTTTCTTTTTTGCTACAGGCTTTAGTGGTGCTTTTTTTGCTAAAGGTTTTTTAACTGATTTTGCAGCTGTTTTTTTGGTTATAACAGGTTTTTTAGCAGGAGGCTTAGCTTTTGATTTAGCAACCCCTTTTTTAGGGGCGGGCTTTTTTGCAACGGGTTTTGTTGGTTTTTTGTTGGCTGCCATACTAATTTCCTGTTTTAGTTATAAATACTTTAAGTTGATTATCATTTACTTCAATGGAAGTTCCTTCTAAAATTTCAGTGGTAAATTCAAGATTATCCGCCAAAATTTCGGCGCAAATATAACTATTATATTCTGTAATTGCAGCCTTTAGCGCTTCATTTGCTGACACTTTAACCATTATTTTGTCAGTGAGTTGTAATTGTTGGTCTTTTCTTAAATTCTGTATTCTGTTCACAAATTCCCTTGCTTCTCCTTCTTTTTGTAAATCATGCGTAATAGTAATATCAAGGGCTACTGTTAGGGAACCTTTGGAGCTAACCTCATAACCGGGTATTTCATCGGTGCTTATTTCCATGTCTTCTGCTGTTATGTATACAGGTGTTTCATTTTTTGAGTCAAAATCAGGGTTTAAAAGATATTCTCCTCCTTGTATCTTATTTATTTCAATATTATTTAATTGTTGAATTTTTTCAGCAGCCCATTTCATTTTAGGTCCTAGCTTTTTGCCAAGGGTTTTAAAATTAGCTTTTGCCTTCTTTTTTATAAAATCGTTATCTGCCGCAAGAATTTCTATCTCCTTAATATTTGTTTCACTTTTAATAATTTCTTCAACTGCTCTTATATTTTCTGAAAGGTCTGCTTCTATAGCCGGTATCAATACTTTTTGCAATGGTTGTCTAACTTTAATATTTACTTTTTTACGCAACGAAAGTATTAAAGAAGAAACATCCTGTGCCAGCTGCATTCTTTTCTCTAAAGAAGTATTTATTATAAAATTATCTGTGGTAGGAAAATCAGTATGGTGAACAGAAGTATGCTTATTTTTTTTGGTGATATTGTTTACGTTATTAAATAGCCACTCTGCAAAAAACGGAGCAATAGGTGCAATTAGTTTGCTAAGCGTTTCAAGGCATTCGTATAAAGTTTGGTAAGCACATATTTTATCCTGTTCATATTCTCCTTTCCAAAAGCGGCGGCGGCACAGGCGAACATACCAATTGCTTAGATGCTCATCAACAAAATTTTCTATTGCTCTGCCTGCAGCGGTAGGTTCATAATTATCAAGATTTTGCTGCACTGTTTTAATAGTGCTGTTTAAAGAAGATAATATCCACTGATCAATTTCAGGTCTTTCTTTTACAGAAATATGTTTTTCTTTAAAAGCAAAGCCATCGATGTTTGCGTACAAGGCAAAAAACTGGTAAGTATTATAAAGTGTGCCGAAAAATTTACGCTGAACTTCTTTTATCCCCTCAATATCAAATTTTAAACTATCCCATGGAGAAGCATTTGTGATAAGATACCAGCGGGTGGCATCAGGCCCAAAAATGCTTATTGTTTCAAACGGATCAACTGTGTTGCCGAGCCGCTTACTCATTTTATTTCCATTTTTATCCAACACAAGTCCATTGCTTACAACTGTTTTGTAGGCAACACTATCAAATAATAAAACCCCTAAGGCATGCAAAGTATAAAACCATCCTCTTGTTTGGTCCACACCTTCGGCGATAAAATCTGCCCCCTCCCAACCTCCCCCAACGGGGGAGGAGCTTTGAAGTTTATTCCAATAGTTAAGACATTCTTCTTTTGTAGGATTAATATTTTTTCTCTCTTTTGGTAATCCCCATTGGGCGTAAGGCATGGCGCCGCTATCGAACCAAACATCAACCAGGTCAGGAATGCGATTAAGCGATTTTCCCGTATCGCTTACAAGAATTATATCATCAACATAGGGCTTATGCAGATCAAGAATGTCTTCATGTAAATAATGTTTGTTTACATCTCCGCCTAAAATTTCACTGGCTTTTTTTATTTCTAAATTTAATTCTGCAATTGATCCTATGCATTTTTCTTCACCCTCTTCATTTCTCCAGATGGGCAATGGCGTTCCCCAATAACGGCTACGGCTAAGGTTCCAATCAACCATATTTTCCAGCCAGTTACCAAAGCGGCCGGTACCCGTAGAAGCAGGTTTCCAGTTGATGGTTTTATTTAATTCCATCATGCTTTCTTTTACTGCAGTGGTTCTTATAAACCAGGCATCTAAAGGATAATAAATAATCGGCTTATCTGTGCGCCAGCAATGCGGATAGTTGTGCTCGTATTTCTCTACTTTAAATGCCCTGTTCTCTTTTTTTAGTTTTACCGAGATGTCAATATTTACATCAATGTAATCCTTTTCATTTCTGTAATCTTTTACATAGCGTCCACTAAATTCACCCACGCCTTCTACAAATTTTCCTTCTTTATCTACAAGGGTAAGTATGCCCAGATTATTTTTTTTGCCGGCTTTAAAATCATCAGCACCAAATGCAGGAGATGTGTGAACAATACCTGTTCCATCTTCGGTGGTTACAAAATCTGCTGTAATTATTTTAAACGGTTTTGCGCCTGGTGTTATCTCCTGAATTTTTTCGATTGTGTTTGCTTCTGAAGGTAATAGTTGTTCGTAAGTAATTCCTTCAAGTTCTTTTCCTTTAAACTCGGAAAGAATTTCCCATGGAATGTTTTTTACTTCTCCAGAATAACTTTCAAAATCTCCATTCTCATTTTCTGGTTTAAAATATTTATTGAGTAAGAGTTTGGCAAGAACTACATTGACCGAAAGGTGTGTATAAGGATTAAATGTTTTTACCAAAACGTAATCAATATTGCCACCTACAGTTAATCCCAGGTTAGATGAAAGCGTCCAGGGAGTGGTAGTCCATGCAAGAAAAAAAACTTCATTGGTCATTAAGTCATTTTGGCTAATCTTTTTATACCATTGACTATTGACCATTGACTCATTGACTGCCTCGAACATTGCCACAACACTCGTATCTTTTACATCTTTATAAGTCCCGGGTTGGTTCAGTTCGTGAGAACTTAAGCCTGTACCTGCTGCCGGTGAATAGGGCTGAATGCTTACATCTTCGTATAACAGATCTTTGTTATACAATTCTTTCAGGCACCACCATAAAGTTTCTATGTAATTATTTTCAAAAGTGATATAGGGTTTTTTAAGATCAACCCAATAACCCATTTTTTTAGTAAGATCATCCCATTGATCTTTAAATTTTAAAACCTCTCTGCGGCAAGTTGCATTGTATTCTTCTACTGATATTTTTTTACCGATATCTTCTTTTGTTATACCTAATAATTTTTCTACACCTAACTCTACAGGTAAGCCATGAGTATCCCATCCGCCTTTACGTTTTACCTGAAAGCCTTGCATGGTTTTGTAGCGGCAAACCAAATCTTTTAATGTTCGGGAAATAACGTGATGAATACCCGGCATTCCGTTGGCACTTGGCGGCCCTTCATAAAATACAAAAGGCTGGTTGCCTTCTCTGAGTTCAATGCTTTTTTCAAAGGTTTTGTTTTTGTCCCAATCAGCCAATACCTGCTCAGCAATGTGAGGTAAGTTCAATTGCTGAAATTCCTTATAACGAGTGCTCATATAAATACCCAACTATTTGTAGAAAAAAGGAAGCAAAGTTAAG
>JBKJLG010000166.1:0-5759 GCA_046596995.1 Chitinophagaceae bacterium | reverse complement strand
ATTAATGAAGATGCGGTATCTCTCTTTTTTAAATATGGCTATATACGAGCGCCGCACACCATTTTTAAAAACACGTATAAAGTACAGCCCGGGCATTATATAAAAATTGATCTTACTGATAAAAGTGTTGAAGAAATTAAATATTATGACGTGCTGGATTATTACAACAAGCCTAAATTAAAAATAGATGAGCAGGAAGCAGAAAAAGAAGTTGAAAGATTATTTATTTCAGCATTTCAATACCGCATGGTAAGCGATGTACCTGTTGGCATTTTTTTAAGTGGCGGATACGACAGTTCAATTGTTGCAGGCATTTTACAAAAACACAACACACAAAAAATAAAAACATTTACCATTGGCTTTCATGAAAAAAAATATAATGAAGCGCCACATGCAAAAAAAGTGGCAGAATATATTGGCACAGATCACAATGAATATTATTGCACCACTAAAGAGGCGCAGGATATATTTCCGCAACTGGCAGATATATATGATGAGCCTTTTGGTGACAGCTCCGGCATACCCACCACGCTGGTAAGCAGGTTTGCCCGAAAGCAGGTTACAGTGGCGCTTTCAGCAGATGCAGGGGATGAAATTTTTGCGGGCTATAACCGTTATCCGCAACTTAATAAAATAAATAATTTTTTAAATAAAACCCCCGGATTTTTAAGAAATACAGCTGCAGAAATTTTACCTGTTATTCCCTTTAAACATCTTCCTTATTTTAAAAGCAAAGCGCATAAAATAAATAAAATGGCAGAGATGATGGCGCCTGGTAATCTGCATTCCATTGCTGAAACAATGAGTAAGCATTATACCAATAAACAATTAGCCAACTTATTGCCACGCTTTAATGCAAAAATTTCTTTGTATGATGAAATAGGAAAAATAAATAGTGAAAATGATTTTATAAATACAACATTAGCGCTGGATTATAAAACCTACATGGTTGATGATATACTCACTAAAGTTGACAGGGCAACAATGAGTGTAGGGCTTGAGGGAAGAGAGCCTTTATTAGATAACAGGATTGTAGAATTTGTGGCCCAGTTGCCATCAGGATTAAAATATAAAAATGGTTCTAAAAAATACCTGCTTAAGCAGATCGCTCATAAATATATCCCTAAAGAAATTTTAGATAAACCTAAAGTGGGCTTTGGTTTACCGGTATATGAGTGGTTTAAAAATGATCTTAAGCACTACCTGTATCATTACATAAGTGAACAGCAATTATCAAAACATGATTTTGTAAATATTAAAAATGCAATTAAAATAAGAGATGAATTTATTGCCGGAAAAAATGGCAACGAAACACAGATATGGCTGTTGCTTATGTTTCAAATGTGGTGGAACAGATGGATGTAAGCAGAACTTTTAATGTAATTCAACTCAGTAGTTTTAATCTACTCACAAACTTGTTACTTTCTCCTTCTTTTTAAGAAGTGCATAATAATTAAGCAGAATTAAAAAGCAGGTATAAAATGGCATGCACGGCACCTTATACCTGAGCATGGTGCCAAAATTAAATGTTGTTAAGCCAACAATCGTTGCAAAAATTATTGTAAAAAAAAAGCAAAATTGAAGTAATGAACTTTTAGCAATCAATCTAAAGAAATTAAAAACTCCCGCCCTAAAAATAACAACTACGCTCAATAACAAAAGGATGATATTTTCCAGCCCCGAAAATAACATGATAAACGACCTGGTTTCCCAGATAAAGGGCCGGTACAACACAGTACCAATAGCCACCGGCACTTTTGCCAGAATGCCCGCCGGCGTTGGCGTTATTGTGCCTATACTAAAGTTTCCCTCCCCCGCTTCTTTATTATCAACGTAAAGACGCTGCATTCTCTCAATATTTCCGGTTATCATATCAGTTGATAAATTGGATATTATATCTGATAAAAAATTATCAGTAAAAACAAGCAGGAGTAAGAAACAAAATAATATAAATGAAAAGAATACCCTTTTTTGCAAAGGCTTGATCTTAAATAAAATATACAGCACACCAACAACTAAAAATGTAATAGCAAAAGCTGTAATTATGTAATACTTTACAACCACAATTATATATATGGATATGATAATTGCCAATAAATAAATAACTCTGTTTTTTTTAAAAATAAAATATTGATAAAAACAATAGAATAATAAGCCCAATGCAGCCATAGAAAGCGTATCCTTTAATATGCCGGAGCTCCAGAATATAACCCCTGGAAGAAATAATATACCCCAGGCGAATTGTTTTTTTAAATCAGGTATTATTGAAATAAAAGTGAGATACAATGCCCACACACCAATAAAAGATAAAAGTGCAAAAAATACTGTACCTGTTAGATATGTATTAAAAGATAAGAATGAAAATAATGCTGTTATGCGTACCACCAATAAGCCACTGTAATCATAAGGAATGCTTGCTAAATTACCATTTATTGAATTATTTATTGTTTTGTAATCTTCCAATGAACAAAAAAAGTATTTGATGTTGGAAAAATCATTTACCACATTATCATGCAAATTTTTTGACTGCAAAAAATATGTCATCGAATCACCAATACCATAGTAATATTGAATAATAAGTGCAAACAGTAAAGCACCGCTTAACTTTAAAAAAAATGATATGTAATATATTTTATAAGTGCTTTTATCGGGATTTAATTTTCTTTTTAAAGCCCTTATCAGTAAAGTAGCCAACAAAATATAAATTGGTAACAGATAATAATCTATGGCTTTAATGGCTTCCATAATTTTTTTAGCCCTTTCACATTACTTTCAACTGTAATAGAAGGTTATCGGGTTTCTGGTTTTGCAGCCCTGTGCTGATGGATTATATTTGAAATGATAAATAATAAAATTATTAATGAAGCTAATATTTAACAATAGTAAAAATAATAATGTAATATGAACTTTATTTACTGATTTGATGAAAAAGAAAATAGCCATCTTTATAAATTCAATGACTGCCGGAGGAGCAGAAAGGGTAGCCTCACTTTTACTGGAATATCTTAAAAATGATTTTGATATTTACCTGGTTCTACTTAACAACAATATTGAATATCATTTGCCCGAAGGGCAAAAGATATTTTGTCTGCAACAGCCCATTAAAGAAAATAATGTGCTTAAAATTCTAAAGCTTCCATTTCTGGCTTATCGTTACAAAAAATTTTGCAGAAAAAATAATATTGAAACAAGCTTTTCATTTTTAAAAAGAGCCAATTATATAAACTGCCTGAGCAAAATGTTGGGTAGCAAAAGCAAAATTATTGTAAGTGAAAGAACATACCTCACAGCATATTTAAAATCACTTGATAATACAGGAAATTATTTGGGAAGATTTTTAACGATGCACCTTTACCCAAAAGCAGACTATGTGATATCTAATTCTGTTATGACCCAAATGGATCTGCAGGAAAATTATAAAATTAGAACTGAATGCATAGTTATTAACAACCCTGTTAATTTACAAACTTCAGAAGAGCTAGGAAGAGTTCAGGTACAAGAAGAATTGTTTAATACTTTTACTTTTATCCATGTGGGAGGGCTGCGTTCTGAAAAGAATCATTCAGTTTTAATTGATGCTTTTTTTAAAATAAAAGATCTCCCTGTAAAGCTTTTGCTCCTTGGCAAGGGTGAGTATGAGATCAGTCTTCGCCAAAAAATAAAAGATCTGGATGTAGAAAGCAAAATAATCTTTTTAGGTTTTGACAACAATCCTTATAAATATTTATATCGGGCAAACTGTTTTATATTATCCTCCGATTATGAAGGTTTTCCAAATTCAATTCAGGAGGCGCTTGCATCGGGCTTACCTGTAATTTCAACCGATTGCAAAGCAGGCCCACGTGAAATTTTAGCGCCAAATACTGATGCAAGAAAAACAATAAAAAATGAAATTGAAATTGCAGAATATGGCATTCTGGTACCCGTAAATAATGCAACATTGTTAGCCAGTGCTATGGAGTTAATTTACCGCAATAATGATTTATTAAATAGCTATAAAAATAAAGCAAGAACCAGAGCAAAAGATTTTAATACTGACGTGATCATCAAACAATTCAAAGAAATTTTATCTTAAATAAAAAACTATAGAATATTTAATGCCAATAGAATTTATAAACCCATTCACTAAAAAGAAAATATGGCTTTCTGATATAGGAATGCAGGATGGAGAAAATATTGTTTTTCCTCTTAAAAAAGGGGCTTATAGAATAGTGAAAGATGATAATTACACCCAAAATTTCGGCTACCAGTGGAACAGATTTACCGATACGCAAATTGATAAAAAAACAAATCTTAATATCAGTAAAAAAAGATTTTTTGTAGAAACAGGCTGGAACCCTGAAGATTTAACCGGTAAAAATATATTAGAAGTAGGCTCTGGCGCAGGGCGTTTTACGCAAATAGTTTTAGACCATACAAAAGCAAATTTATACAGCGTAGATTATTCCAATGCGGTAGAAGCAAATTATAAAAATAACGGACCGAACGAAAGACTGCATCTTTTTCAGGCGAGTATTTACGAAATGCCTTTTGAAAAAGCTCAGTTTGATAAAGTTTTTTGTTTTGGCGTTTTGCAGCATACCCCTGATGTTAAGCTTTCAATTCAGTGTCTTGTTGATATGGTAAAGCCAGGTGGGGAGCTGGTTGTGGATTTTTATCCGAGAAAAGGATGGTGGACAAAAATTCATGCAAAATATTTATTGCGCCCTTTTACAAAAAAAATAAGCAACGAAAGACTTTTTAAAACAATAAATAAAAATATTGACTGGCTTATAAAAACTTCTACATTTTTTTCTAAAATTGGTCTTAATAAACTAAATCGTTTTTTACCCATTGCTGATATTAAAGGAACGCTTCCGCAAAATTTAACTTACAGGCAATTGCGGGAACTATGTGTGCTGGATACTTTTGACATGTTTTCACCAGAATACGATGAGCCACAAAAAATTGAAACAATAAAAGATTATTTCACTGAATTTGAAATGCATAATGTTTGGGGAGGCTTAATAAAATATGACAATTTTAGCGCAGCAGTAGTAAAAGGCGTTAGGGTTGATAATGGTCTGTAATACAAATATGAAATTACTTAAGTCATTTAGTATTTACACAATTGCTTCTTTTGTAAACAAAGGGATGATGTTTGCCATAATTCCTTTTTTAACTAATGCTATTGAGCCAGCGCAAAACGGCATACTTTCTCTTTACGGTATTTTTATTTTATTTCTGATACCCTTTGCTTTGCTAGGCTTTCCCAATTCAATAGTTATGGAGCATGCAAGGCTTGGCAAAAATGAGTTTAGAAGTTTTTTCAGCTCATCACTTTTTTTATCTACGCTATCCTTTGCTATTTTACTCATTCTCTTTCTTTGTTTTGGAAGTTTTGCCGCCAAATTAATTGGAGCTCCTTACAAATTACTTTTATGGGGAATGATGTTCATTTATTTCAATATTTTTTTTGAGGGTATTCTATCTTATTTAAGAACTATAGATAAGCCATACACATTTGTTGCTGTTTCTTTTTTTAAAAATGCATTAGAGCTTATGCTGATAATATTTTTGGTAATACGTTCGGGCATGCAGGCAGAAGGTAAAGTAATTGCAGGGGTTTTATCGGGACTTGCAGTTACATTATTTGCCATTATATTTTTTTACAAGCATAAATTACTTACTACAAACATTAAAAAAAGTTATGTAAAAACTGAGCTTAAATTTGGCATATCACAAATATTTTTTCAACTTAATTTATTTGTTTTAGCCTC
>JBKJLG010000298.1:0-5699 GCA_046596995.1 Chitinophagaceae bacterium | reverse complement strand
AGCAGGCAGGTACATCCGCTCCCAAAAATTCATTGGCTTTCTTTCTACAACTTTTACTTTGTTTGTTAGGGCCTGCATTTACTGTATTTGTGATAAAATTTTTTCGATTTTAATTTTTAAAGGAGGCAAGTCATTTTTTAATGTCTCCCAAACTCGTCTCCAATCAATACCCCGGTATACGTGTACAAAATAATTTCTTGTTGATTTCATTAACTGCCATTCCACATCAGTAAATTTCGCTTTCAGATCATCTGAAATTCTTGCGCTATACTCGCCTATCATTACTATCCGGGTAAGACATGCATCTTTTTTTTCAGCATTTCTCAAAAATTCATCTTCATCCACATCTATAGTATAATTTTCTACATGTTCAATACATTCCAATAAAAATTCTAAATAATCTATATCAGCATTCATCTGTTATACAATATAATTTTTTCTGCTTCTGCCTGTAGTTTTATCTCCGGAAAAAATAAATGTGATTCAACTAGATCCACTTTCTTATTTAGCGAATTTTCTATGCCCAATTGTAGCCCTATAAAACCATATAAGCTGAGTCTTTTTTCCGTATCATCAATTTCTATTATCAAATCAACATCACTATCTTCTTTTGCATCTCCTCTTGCATAACTGCCAAAAAGATATACTGAATTTACCGGCTTATCTTTAAAATAATCCTGAACAACATTTTTTATATTTTCACGGGTTAAAATCATTGATTGGCAAATATATTTTAGAAATGCCAGTTATTTTGTTTTAGCAATATTAACCCGCCTGTTACTATCATATTAAATAACGCAAGCGGAATTAAAATTTTCCAGCCGAGATTCATTAGCTGATCGTATCGGAATCTTGGTATTGTCCACCGCACCCACATAAATAAAAATAAAAAGCAAATAACTTTGCCAAACAAACAGACGCCTTGTAAAACGGCTGCCCAATTGGTTCCAATATTTTCAGCAAGATTAATGTCGTTTACGAAAGGGATATCGTAGCCGCCAAAAAACAGGCTTACCATTACCGCACTACTCAAAAACATATTGATGTATTCAGCAAACAAATAAAAGCCCAGTTTCATGGAAGAGTATTCCGTATGATAACCACCAACCAATTCATTTTCGGCTTCCGCCAGATCAAAAGGCGTTCGGTTACACTCTGCAAATGCACATACAAGAAAAATTAAAAATCCCAAAGGTTGTTTTAAAATATTCCAGAATCCGTCCATTTGCCCGCCAACCATTTCTTTTAAGCTTAGTGTGCTGGTTACCATCAGCAAGGCTATTAACGAAAGTCCCATTGCCAGTTCGTAACTTATTATCTGCGAAGCCGCCCTTAAGGCGCCGAGTAAAGAAAATTTATTATTGCTTGCCCAGCCCCCGATCATAATACCGTAAACACCCATGCTTACCACACCAAAAACATAAAGAATACCAATATTGATGTCGGCTATCTGCAATGAAACTTCTCTGCCAAAAAAATCTATTTTATTTCCCCAGGGAATAACTGCACCGATCATCATGGCAGTAAGCATTGCCAGGCACGGACCCAGAATAAATAAAAATTTAGAGGAAAAATTGGGGATGATCTCTTCTTTAAAAAATAATTTTAATCCATCTGCCAGCGGTTGAAAAAGACCAAACGGACCGGCACGTGTTGGTCCTCTTCTGTCTTGTAAAATAGCTGCCACCTTACGTTCTCCCCAGGTTGAATACATGGCAATAACCAATGAGCCGCTTACAACAGCAACAATTAAAATTAGTTTTTCCAAAAAAATTGCCCAATCAATTGCTAAGAACATAAATTAAAATGTAAAATTTAAAAATTAAAAACCTGCCTTTATTTTGCATTTTTCATTTTTAATTAAACTAAGGTGTATTTGGATTAGTTGAATCTGTTCCTTCTCTATTTGGTCCTTCCCCAACTTTTACATCTGTAATATTATGTCCGGTAGATAAAGGCTCGCCATTGAATGTTTTAAAAACAGATGGACCTTCATTTTCACTTAACAAAACTTGCGGCTGGTTCACTTCACTCTCCTCATGTATTTTCATTAATAACTTTGGCTGCCTGCCTGCTAATACTTTATCTAATGGCTCTGGTGTTTTTGCCATGCCTACATTACCTCCATAATGCCCCTGCGAAATAACTGAATGACGGTTAACTTTTGTTGGTCCTTCAATTGTCCAATCGCTTGTTTCTTTTTTATCAAACCTGCATGTATTACATATCCATCCGGGTTTTCCATCAGCCTGATCTATCACTTCTCCCCATTCATCTTTTCTTGCGGTTACCCGATACACTTCATTACCCCTGTTCCATAATGTAACCTTTCCGCAACATTTATCACAATCACGGTGAGCATCTACCGGTTTTAAAAACCAAACACGATTTTTAAACCGGAAAGTTCTGTCGGTTAATGCACCTACAGGGCAAACATCAATCATGTTGCCACTAAAATCATTCTCAATTGCTTTGGAGATGTAGGTAGAAATTTCTGAATGATCGCCACGATCTAAAATTCCATGCACACGGCTGTTGGTTATTTGATCAGCAATATAAGTACAACGATAACATAGTATGCAACGTGTCATGTGCAACTGAATGTAGGGGCCGATATCTTCTCTTATAAATGTTCTTCTTTTAAACTCATAACGCGTTTGTACAGCGCCATGTTCATAACCCAAATCCTGCAAATGACATTCACCAGCCTGATCGCAAATGGGGCAATCCAGCGGATGATTGATCAGTAAAAATTCAACAACACCTTTTCTTGCATCAATAACTTTTTCGCTGGTGATATTTTTTACAATCATCCCATCCATCACATTGGTTCTGCAGCTTGCCATCAACTTAGGCATAGGTCTTGGGTCAGCTGTAGAGCCTGCCGCAACTTCCACAAGGCATGTTCTGCATTTACCTCCGCTACCCTGCAACTTACTATAGTAGCACATTGCAGGCGGAGCCACTTCGCCACCAATTTTACGGGCAGCATTTAAAATAGAAGTGCCGGGAGGAACCTCGATAGTAATATTATCAATGGTTACTTTAAAATTTTGCGGCGCAATATTTTTTGTTTCTTCATTCATACCCCAACCCCTAAAGGGGCTATTATTTTTTATTAAAAATATTTTTAAACTCCCACCAAGTCCCCTTCAGGGGATTTAGGGGTATCAGCATACTGCGCCAGTCCGTAATTTCTTTTTAAACATTCTTCAGGATGCAACACATGCCATTCAAACTCATCTCTGAAATGCCTTATTGCTGCTGCAACCGGCCATGCTGCGGCATCACCCAAAGGACAAATTGTATTGCCTTCTATTTTTCTCTGAATATCCCATAACAAATCAATGTCTTTTAATTCACCTTTTCCGTTCTCTATTTTTTTTAGAATTTTTTCCATCCATCCTGTTCCTTCTCTGCAAGGTGAACATTGTCCGCAACTTTCATGATGATAAAATCTTGCCAGCGACCATGTATGACGAACGATACATTGATCTTCATCCAGTACTTCAAAACCACCACTGCCCATCATTGAGCCTGTTGCAAAGCCTCCATCCGAAAGGCTTTCATAGTTCATTAATCTTTTTTCTCCTTTGGCAGTAGTTAATAATAAATTAGCCGGAAGAATAGGAACGGACGAACCGCCAGGAATGCATGCTTTTAATTTTTTACCATTGGGAATGCCTCCACAATATTCATCGCTGTAAATAAATTCTTCAACCGAGATGGTCATATCAATTTCATACACACCAGGCTTGTTGATATTGCCGCAGGCACTCATTAATTTTGTTCCGGTTGATTTACCTATGCCAATCTTTGCATAAGCATCTCCACCTTCATTTATTATGGGAACAACTGCCGCTAATGTTTCAACATTATTTACAACTGTAGGGCAATCATATAAACCTTTTACTGCAGGGAACGGCGGCTTAATTCTTGGCAAACCTCTTTTCCCTTCAAGACTTTCCAGCAATGCAGTTTCTTCTCCGCAGATATAAGCACCTGCACCACGATGAGTATAAATTTCACAATCGAAACCACTGCCTAAAATATTTTTTCCAAGAAACCCATTTTGTTTTCCTTCTGCAATGGCAACATCTAAAATATCTGTTACCCAATCATATTCTCCGCGGATGTAGATGTAAGAAACATTACTGCCCAAAGCAAAAGATGAAACTATCATCCCTTCAATTAATAAATGCGGAAGAAATTCCATCAGGTACCGGTCTTTAAAAGTACCAGGCTCACTTTCATCAGCGTTGCAAACAAGATATCTTGCAACACCTTCCGGCTTTGCCAAAAAACTCCACTTCATCCCTGTTGGGAAACCTGCGCCACCTCTACCTCTTAAGCCACTTTTTTTTACTTCTTCAACAATATCACCGGGGGACATCTTCAATGCTTTCTCAACACTTTTGTAACCGCCTTCGTAGCGATATACATCAAAACTGCGGATGCCTGGAACGTTTGCTTTCTCTAATAAAAGTTTCTTCATTCTTTTTTATTCATTGTCAGACGGGGACCGTCAGACAATTATTTTTCATCTTTTAAACGAATTATAATTTAGTGCTTTGTCTTGCTAATAACTGCCAGCCTTTATTTGTTTTCAACCATACCTGCAACACATGCAAATGTAGCTCACCGGGCTTACCGTCCAATTCATAATTTATATCAGCTGAATTGCGCATTGTAGCAACGGTGTTTGTTACAGTCCAGGTTATATTTTTAGTATTTATTTTATGGTAAGTCAACTTACCGTTAACCAGATCTTTTATCACATCTGCCTTGGTTTCCACCCATCCGTTGGAGTGACCATAAGAAAGATCTTTATGCAGTAATTGCTTTAAAACATTAGTGTCTTTTGCAATTAGTGCTTTATCCAGTTTTACAACAGCCTCTTTTAAAAAAGAAGTTTGTGCAAAAGAGAAAAATGGCGATGAACAAATTAATATGACTAAAAAATATTTCCTCACTATACGGTTATATCTAAATTTTTATCTTCCTGTTCTTTGTCTTTTTTCAGCTCACAATTAAACATCCAATTAATGCCAAACTTATCTGTCAACATTCCAAATCTTGCTCCCCAAAAAGCATCCTGCAATTCCATAGTTATTTTACCGCTCTCTGCAAGATTTACAAATTTCGCATTCATATCATTAATGTCAGAAAACTCTACCGACAACTGAATATTGCTAATTGCAGTGGTTACTTCTGGTCCGTCACAAAGCATCAATAAAGATTTTCCAAATGATACTCTGCCGTGCATTAGCTTTCGCTTATCCTTCGCCATATCTTCTACAGGAGAATCTTCATACCTTTTTACATCAGATATAGTTCCGCCAAAAACATCTGCATAAAAGTGCAGGGCTTCTTCAGCAGTGCCCGGATAAAAAATGTATGGAGAAAGTCTCATAAAAAATTATTTAATTATTTGCTGTTGCATTCTTTACACACTCATCAATTATTGCATCTACTTTTTCTTTGGTAAGATGCTCACGGTATGTCTTTCCTAATTGCATCATCGGTGCATAACCACAGGCACCAAGGCATTCCACTGTTTTTAAAGTGAACAAACCGTCGCCTGTTGTTTCACCCACTGCAATATTTAATTTTTGTTTGATGTAATCAATAATATTATCGCTGCCGTTAACCATGCATGGCCCTGTTTGGCAAACCTCAAAAACATATTTACCAACAGG
>JBKJLG010000261.1:0-4311 GCA_046596995.1 Chitinophagaceae bacterium | reverse complement strand
AAAAGGGCTCGTCTTTGCGAGGAGGCACGACGAAGCAATCTCATATTGAACATCAATTTTATAATAATCTATAGGTCCTGAATGTCTTCCCATAAATCCTTCCACGTTGGATTTATTATTTGTATCAACGCTTCTTTATCTTTCCTGCTGCCACCTTTTATTTGCTTCTGTTTTTCGATTGCATCTTCAATTCGTGGTAATACTTCGCACCAAACTATTTTGTTGCAATTAAATTTTACTGTAAAGCTCTCTGGATAAGATTTGGTTTTATGTTCGAATATTCTAGCTCTTAACTCTGCTGTTACTCCTGTATATAAAACTTTATTATATTGATTGATTATGATATATACGCAGCCTCCGTTTTTCATAAATTTCTTCTATTAAGCAAATGTATTATAAGATCGTTTTATGTTAGGGGTCGCCCGCTTTTTGATTTGTTAGATTATTATAAGATTGCTTCCTCGTCGTGCCTCCTCCTCGCAAAGACGCGGCGTTGTTATGAATAGCTAAATATTTGTTCTTTGATGAAAGGCTGCCCGATAGAAATGAAAACACGGTGAAGATTTTGTGCTGTTGGTTTTGCGCCGGATTTGGAATGGAAAGCGGGAAATGAAGTTGATAGCACTATTAAAGTTGACAGCCCATAATTAAAATTAAAAATGTAAAATGAAGAAACAGTTTTTGCATTTTATATTTTGCATCCAATTACCGACAATACTCAGACATAAAAAACCCCGGCTACTTTTACATATCCGGGGCACTATGAAAGTACACACACAACAATTATTTTTTAAACCTGTCAGGTTCAGGAACCTGACAGGTTACGAATATTAATCTGGTTTTTTTCCTTCTAAAAATGTATTGATGGTGCCGATAACAGCTTGGTTATCGCCGTTTGATTTTACGGTGTAATTGCTATAGAAGCTTTCTACATCGGCGATGGAATTATGCAATTCCATATTGCGACGGAGGTAGGCAGGAACAGATTCAAACTCATTGTTAGGATCGGTACCGTTAATGTTAAAGGATAAATTCCTCAACTTTGCAATACGATCCATAGCCTTGCGCTTTAATTCGTCTGTTTCGTCAGGCATTGCCTGCTCCTCTACATTCGACATCATGATGGACTGAGCTTGTTGTACATTCGGTTCCTGCTCCTCCGTCGCTTCTAAGGAATTTTTAACCACTAATTGCATTTCAATAAAAGATTCGTCAACCTGTGATGACTGCAATGCGGCTGGTTCCTCTACGATCCTGGATTCTTGTTTTTGTTTTTGTTCTTGCGGCTGCTCTTCCACGTAAAGGTTGGAAGGCTTTGCCAAATATCCGCCTGACGACGGGGCGGAACTTTCTTTATTTATTATTTCCTGTTGATGATTTTTTTCTTCCTGTTTTGGTTCCCGATAGCTATCGGGATGAACGGTGATATTATTTTGAGGCTCTTCTACAGGAATGATGGGATCAGGCTCCGAAGATAATTGGAAGTGAATAATTTCGGGCATTGATTTATCAACAGTAGTTTTACTAAGTACTTCTCCGGTTAACCTTATCCCATCCTTCTCCATCCCCATAGTTATCGGGAGAGAAGGGGAAGAAACAATCTCTGTAATGGTTGGCGCCATTACATCTAAAATGCTTTCTTTTATTACTTCTGCTACAATTTCAGGGGTTTTTACTTCTTCTTTATTTGCAGTTTGTTCTAAAGTTTTCGCTTCCGTTTTTTGATCTGCTGCCGCACATATTTTTTCATCAAATTGAAAAACAGGCTGCTGATGAATATTTTTCTTTTCTTCTGGTAATGCCAATGTCATTACAATTTTTTCATTTGACTTTGCTTCTTCTTTTGGTGCTTCTTTTTTATCGAATGGATCTTTATGCTCAAAGCCTGTGGCAATTAAAGTAATGCCTATTTTATTACCAAGGTTTGCATCATATCCTAATCCTAAAATAACATCGGTATCTTCTCCTGCCTGGCTTAATAAATGGTTTTGTATTGTTTCTACCTCATCCATTGTAAATTCAGTTTCGCCTTCGGCAGAATTAATGTTTATCAAAATCCATTTTGCTCCTCTAATATCATTATCATTAAGTAACGGAGAATTTAATGCATCTTCAATTGCCTGTTGTGCCCTGTTCTCGCCTTCGCAGGCAGCACTACCCAAAATTGCTACACCACCATTGCGCATTACAGTACATACATCCGCAAAGTCAACATTTATTTGACCGGTGCTGTTTATTACATCTGTTATACATTTTGCTGCAGTTGCCAAAACATTATCAGCCTTGCTAAATGCGGCTTTCATAGTTAAGTTGCCAAACTGGTGACGCAATTTATCATTGCTTATAACAAGCAATGTATCTACATGGTCTTTCAATTTTTTAATTCCATCTTCTGCCTGAGCTATTCTTTTTTTGCCTTCGTAAGCAAAAGGTGTTGTTACAATACCTACAGTAAGAATTCCTAAGTCCTTACAAATTTTTGCAATTATAGGTGCACCGCCGGTACCTGTACCACCGCCCATGCCTGCGGTGATAAACGCCATTTTAGTATTCACTTCCAGTATTCGTTTTATTTCTTCCAAACTTTCTTCTGTTGCTTCTCTGCCAATGGCAGGATTTGCGCCGGCACCAAGGCCTTGCGTTAAATGCGGCCCGAGTTGTATTTTATTAGGCACAGTGCTTTGAGAAATTGCCTGTGCATCTGTATTGCAAATAATAAAATTTACAGCATCTGTACTTTGGCTAAACATATAGTTTACGGCATTGCTGCCACCACCACCAACACCAATTACTTTGATGATGGAAGATTTTTCTTTTGGCAAATCAAAATGTATCATAATGGAAACCCTCCTATCCCGAATAGTTCGGGATTAATTTAATGGTTAGTTAATTTTGTTTTTATTTTTTAAAACAGGAAAACGAGATTTTAAAAGAACTTAGATTTTATTAGTCCTCTCCAAAGTCTCCCTTCAGGGAGATTTAGAGGGTTAAAGTTTTGCATCTTCTTCTTCTTTAAAAAGATCTATCAACCCGTTTTTAAAAGAATCCATAAAGCCTTTTAAAGTTTTGCGTTGCTTGGTTTTCACAGTTTTTTCATCCGCAGCAACAACTTCTTCACCGGCCGCTTCCTGCTCCTGCAATTCTTTTGGCACTACCACTTTCTTAAACTGAAGTTCAAATTGCTTGCGTTTATTCTCATAATCATTGTAGCCTTTTAATATTAAGCCAAGGCATGTTGAATACATTGGTTTTGCAAGCTCATCAATATGTCCTGGCGCAAGGTGTTCATTAGGGTAACCAATTCTTGCATTTAAACCTGTAACATATTCCGTTAATTGTATAAGATGCTTGAGCTGAGATCCTCCACCTGTAAGTATCACACCACCATTTAACATCCTGTTATCTAAACCTACCTGCTTTAAATGATACGTAACAAAATCCATTATCTCACTCATGCGTGCCTGAATAATACTTGCAAGATTTTTTACAGAAATTTCTTTTGGTGCCATACCACGCAAACCGGGGATTGTGATAAACGCATTTGCTTTGGCTTCTTCTGCAAGTGCGCTGCCAAACTGAACTTTCATTTGCTCTGCCTGTGTTTTTAAAACACCTAAACCGGTTTTAATATCGTTAGTAATATTTTCGCCACCGAAAGGAATTACGGCTGTATGCTTTAGTATGCCTTCGTAAAAAACAGCAAGGTCAGTTGTACCACCGCCAATATCTACAATGGCAACACCTGCTTCAAGATCATGATCGCACATAACGGCTGAAGCGGAAGCCAGTGGCTGCAATACAAGGTCTTTGGTTTTTAAACCTGCTTTATCTACACTGCGGTTAATATTTCTTATAGCATTTTTATCGCCGGTGATGATGTGGAAATTTGCGCCAACTTTTACACCGCTGTAACCAATGGGATCAGGGATGTTTTGAAAATTATCTACGGTAAACTCCTGCGGTATAACATCAATTATCTGATCGCCGGCAGGTATATAAGTTTTATACTGGTCATTTATCAGCTGATCAATTTCTGATTGCTTTATTTCTTCATCATTATTCTGCCTTACAATATCGCCACGGGTTTGCAGACTTTTAATGTGATGACCGGCAATACCTACATACACTTCGCTTATAGGAAGTGTGGGATTACTGGCATAACAGTTTTCTAGAGCCGTTTGTATGGCTTTAATGGTTTGATCAATGTTTAGCACCATGCCATGCTGTACACCGTTGCTGTTAGCACGGCCAAAGCCGAGAATTTCTAATTTTCCAAATTCATTTTTACGTCCGGCAATGGCTGCAATTTTT
>JBKJLG010000163.1:0-3701 GCA_046596995.1 Chitinophagaceae bacterium | reverse complement strand
ATATCATAAGGAGTAATGCTAACTGACATTTCTTCAATTGCATCAAGAGATATGGGAGAACCGCCGGCAGGGAGATTATTACCTATACCGAATGTGTTATTAAAATCTGATCCATCTACAGTAATTTGGTTTTGCCTGTAGTTTCCGCCACCTACAGAAGTACCATTTGATTGTGGTGTAATACGTAAAAAATCATTAAGTCCCCGGCTAACGGTTGGGAGCCTTTGTATTTCCCTGATTCCGATATTAGTAACAGCGCCAGTCCGGTTAGAATTTAGAATATTGTTGCGCCCTGTTGAAGTAACAACAACATTCTCCAAAGAAGTGGTAGAGTTTTTTAAAGTGCTGGTTAAAACTGTTGATTCAGCAAGATTTAAATAAAGCTCTTCATATTTTTCAGTCTTATTCCCTACAAAAGAAACCTCAACCAGATATGGGCCTCCGGGCCGCATATTGGTAATATTAAAGCTTCCGTCTGCCCTTGAAACCGCAGTATATTTTGTGCCAGTCGGTTGGTGTATGGCGCTTATTGTGGCACCGGCTAAAGCTTGCCCTCCGTCATCCTTAACAGTACCTGTCATGCTGCTTGTAGTAATTTGAGCAAGCATAGTAAAAGGCAGCATTAAAAAAACAATAATAATAGGTAGAATTCTTTTTGAAAACATAATAGTTAGTTTTTTACGTGGCAAAGAAAAGGAATTATCTTGTATTAAATTAATCTTTTATTAACAACTTTAAGGCAATATTTTATCTGTTACTGCTGCATGTGTTTATGAATTTAGGATTAATTAGTAATACTTCTGCATGCTAATGTTTCCAAACTCACAATATGTCCCTCGTAACTCTTTGTATCTTTGCAAAATAAATAAGTATTATGTTAGACAGCATTGAAAGCGCCATTGAAGATATTAAAAATGGTAAGCTTATAATTGTAGTGGATGATGAAGACCGTGAAAATGAAGGCGATTTTATTACATCTGCCAAAAATGTTACTCCTGAAATAATAAATTTTATGAGCAGAAACGGACGAGGCTTAATATGTGCTCCTTTGGCGGAGAAAAGATGTAGTGAATTAGGACTCGAACTTATGGTAAATAATAATACTGCACTTCATGCCACTCCTTTTACTGTAAGTGTTGACCTTTTGGGGAATGGATGTACAACCGGCATCTCCACTTATGACAGGGCTAAAACGATACAGGCGTTAATTAATCCCGAAACACAACCGGAAGATCTTGGCCGTCCGGGGCACATCTTTCCTTTAAAAGCAAAGTCTGGAGGGGTTTTAAGAAGAAGTGGGCATACTGAGGCTACCATAGATTTTGCAAGACTTGCAGGACATGGAGAAGCTGGTGTTCTGGTAGAAATAATGCATGAAGACGGTACAATGGCCAGATTACCTGAATTAAGAAAAATTGCTGAAAAATTTGATCTTAAACTTGTATCTATAAAAGACCTGATTGCTTACCGGTTGAAAACCGAATGCATGGTTAAGGAAGATGTGAAAGTAAATATGCCAACTAAATATGGGGATTTTGAGTTGATTGCTTTTAAACAAATGAATACGGGTGAAGAACACATGGCTTTAAAAAAAGGTAGTTGGCAAAAAGATGAGCCGGTTTTGGTGAGAGTACACTCCAGTTGTATGACAGGAGACATACTTGGTTCGCTACGGTGCGATTGCGGTGAGCAGCTTCATGCTGCTATGAAAATGGTAGAGGCAGAAGGCAAAGGAGTGGTATTATATATGAACCAGGAAGGCAGAGGTATTGGCTTATTAAATAAGTTAAAAGCTTATAAGTTACAGGAAGAAGGAATGGATACAGTAGAGGCAAATTTAGAATTAGGTTTTGGATCTGATGAAAGAGACTATGGAGTTGGTGCACAAATTTTAAGACAAATGGGCATCACTAAAATAAAATTGATAAGCAACAATCCTAAAAAGCGTGCAGGCATAACAGGTTACAATCTTGAAATTGTAGAAACCGTACCTATAGAAATTAAAGCTAACTCACACAACAAAAAATATCTGGAAACTAAAAGGGATAAAATGGGGCATCAAATTTTATCTAAATAAGAGTTATGCTATTACGTGTCCTACACCTTTGAGGTGTAGGACACGTTTACGTAAGACGTTTTAAAAGTTTATTACTAATTTTATTAATGCAGCTTACACAAGGATATATTTATCATATTTATAACCGCGGCAATAATAAACGCCCTATATTTTTCTCAGATGAAAATTACCTTTATTTTCTTAGAGGAATGCAAAAAACCATAGCGCTTTCCTGTGATGTTTTATCATGGTGCTTAATGCCGAATCATTTTCATTTTCTCATTCATGCAAATGAGGATTCAGTGATTGAAATAAAAGATAATAGTTTCCCCAGGCAACAATTTTCTCAAAGTATAAAACAATTACTAAGCTCTTATACTAAAGCGGTTAATAAGCAACAAGCCTTTACAGGAAGTCTATTTCAGCAAAAAACAAAAGCAATTTGTACAACTGGTAATGAAAATTTTTTTGGTGCAACAGTCTTTCATTACATACATCAAAATCCCATGAAAGCCGGTTTAGTTACAAAAATGGAAGACTGGGATTACTCCTCTTTTAAAGATTATTGTGGATTACGTAATGGGAAATTATGTAATAAATCTCTGGCTTTTCAATTACTTGATCTTGATACTAAGACTTTTTATTCTGATTCTTATGGAGTATTAAATTTTGAGATATAAAGGGGACTACAGCTCAAGCTGTCTTAAGAGCCTGCTTAAGTGTCCTACACCTCAAAGGTGTAGGACACTTAGCTTACGATTTATTTCTTTGTACCAAATAACAATTCATAAAAACTGTCAAAATCTTTTCGGTACGAAAGTAAAACACCGGTGCGGTTGCGACGGGTAACTCCGGCAATATCGCCAACATCAGCATCGCTGCGGTTAAAGCCCACAACACGTAATGAACCGCCGGGTGATATTAAATATTCGAAAGATATATCCGGTGTAAATAAAAAGTTTGAGTTTGAATTGCTGGATGCCTGCACTAATTTATAATCTACATTGCCGCCAAAATTTATCAGCAGCCTGTTTTTTAAAAATGCAGTTTTAAAACCAAAGTTACCCAGGTTTTGAATTTGCCTTTGTGTAATTCCTTTTTCAAGATTAAAATCGGATGTATTGATATTTGTATAAAGATTTACAGCATCTGTTTTTAGTAATTTTTGTAACCAGTTATTTAAAGAAGATGAAAGGGTAGTAGATAATAACTGCCCTACAGACCTGAAAACAAAATTACCTGTGTTGGTTGTGGTAAATAAACCTTGCTGCTCAGTAATAAAAGTATTAAACAAGAGAAGTGCAGTTACCTTGCGGTTTAATTCATTTCTGTCAGATTGAAATCTTCTTAAATATTCATTTGCAACAGGATCTGTTTTTAATGGATTATCAAAAGGAAAAACGAATTCAAAATCGGGCCGGGGCTCATTTAATGTTCCTCTTAATTTAAAAAGCACATCTACATTACCCTTTGTTTTTAAATATCCTGTTGTGGTGGGTATATTGCTTAAGTCAACATTAGTTGCCCTGTAAACTGCATCAATATTAAGGTTTGCCAAATAAGGATCTCCCTGCCATTCAATATATCCTTTTTGTAAAGTGAAAGGTGTTTTTAAAAATGTTTGAAAATTAAATGTGTATTCTCC
>JBKJLG010000099.1:0-3874 GCA_046596995.1 Chitinophagaceae bacterium | reverse complement strand
GCCGGCAATTTTGAAGAATGTGAGGCTACTGTAAATGATATAATAAAAGATTTTGGAGGCATAGATATTTGTGTGAACAATGCAGGCATATCAAAAGATAATTTATTACTAAGAATGACTGAGGAACAGTGGGATGATGTGATAAACACTAATTTAAAAAGTATTTTTAATATGACGAAGCAGGTTATTAAACCAATGATGAAAGCAAGAAAAGGTAGCATAATAAATATGAGCTCCATCATAGGCATTCGTGGAAATGCAGGTCAGAGCAGTTATGCAGCTAGTAAAGCAGGCATATTAGGTTTTACTAAATCAATTGCCGCTGAGTTAGGAAGCAGGAATGTTAGATGCAATGCAATTGCACCGGGCTTTGTTGAAACAGATATGACAAGCTATTTAAAAGAAGGCGAAGGGGCAGATAAATACAAAGCCAATATTCCCTTGGGTAGATTTGGAACGGCAGAAGATATTGCAAATGTTACTTTGTTTTTAGCAAGCGATATGAGCAGCTATGTAACGGGACAAACCATTAGTGTTTGTGGTGGATTGAATATGTAGAACACTATCTAAACTGCCACCCTCCTAAATCCTCCCTAAAGGGAGGACTTTATAAAGCTTAAAATTTTAAAGGTCTTTTATGCTGCCTGATGGTATGCAGATGAAAGAATCGACGCAATCCCGAAGGTTCGGGACTATGAAACACTATTGCTGGGATTAAAAATCACTTGAACAGAGAAAATAATTTTGAGAATAACAATAAATACAAACTTTCGTAAGTCTCCCTTTAGGGAGATTTAGAGGGTGTTATTTACTCCGCCTCTGCAACAACTTCTTTCACCTCAGGTATCATTCTTTTCATCATTCCTTCAATGCCGGCTTTTAAAGTTATCATGGAAGAAGGGCAACCAGAGCAGCTTCCCTGCAGCATAAGATTTACTTTACCATCTTCATAACTTCTGAATTGTATGGCGCCGCCATCCATTTCAACTGCAGGCTTCACATAATTTTCAAGTAATTCTTTTATGCGTTTAACAACATCTTCATCATCGGCACTAACTTCATTGCTGCTTTGTGATTTCATGTTGGCAACATCTTCTTCGTTAACAACGGGCTTTCCTTCTTCCAGATATTCTTTTAAAAATTGCTTTATGGAAGGGATAACATCCTGCCAGTCCTCAGTTTCGCTTGTTTTAGTTAGCGTAACGAAATTGCTTGCTATAAAAACTGCTTTAATAAAGGGAAAGCTAAAAAGTTCCATTGCCAGTGGAGAAGGTGATGCACTTGTTTCATCCTGAAAATCTATGCTCTTTCCGGGATACAAAAGTTTATTGGCTACAAATTTCATTGTCTCCGGATTGGGAGTCATTTCAGTATATATGCTGATTACGGGATTACCTGTCTTTATCATAACTAAATTTTTAACGCTGTAAAGTTAACAAGATTGTTTGCTATTTACGTGTAGCAACCCTTATTATGACAATTAAATAACAGAGATTTTCCTTGTATCGCAAATGCTACAGCCTTATTCCTAAACCGGCTGAAACATAGAAGAGATTTTCACCTCTTTCAGAAAGATCAGGTCTGCCCGATACTTTTACCAGGTTTTGCGGCATTACATAAGCAGGAGAAATGTATGCATTAAACTTACCTTTCACCAAAACAATTGGGGCACTTATCTCGTAAGATAATATTTCAAACTGTTTTGCTTGCTGTAAAGATGAACTGTTGGGGTTTAAAATATTTCCCAATCCTTGCCCGTTATTTTTCTTTACGTTTTTAAAATAATTATGCGTACCTGAATAAGCCGTTGCTGATGGATTAAAAGCCAGTACAGCATTTTGGAAAACATTTTGGAAAACAAACAACTTATCCATACCTATAGTTAAACCAAAATCTGTTTCACCCTGGCTGAATTTTACATCACCTCCCGCATTTACATTTACAACGTTGTTATTGTAAGTAGTGTTTATACCCGCCTGCCCCTTTAATGCTGCCTGCTCTAATAAACTTTTATCCTGGTAAAGAAAATGATTGTAATAAACGTTGCCTGAAAAATTTTTGCTGTATGGAAAACGATATCCACCTTCTATAATTGTACCTGTATAACTTAAGGGGGCTGCAGAATTTTGAATAAAAATAAAAGAAGAATTAAGATAAAGGCCGGTTTTACTTTTAAAACCAATAGTGGGGAACAAACCACTGCTTTTTAAACTGTCAACACGTCCAAAAAAATGTAGCGCAGATTGGTAATTTATTCCTGCTGTAAATTCATTGGTGGCACTATCCTCAATATTTTGAGAATGAGAGTCATGAAAAACAAACAACCCCATAACTACAAGGGTTATACTTTTAAATTTTTTATAAAGCATAGTTATAAGGTTGTTGTTTTAAAAAATTATTTGTTGTTTTGTCTTTTTATATCTCCCTGCATTTTGGCTTCAGTTGAAACTTCTAAGCCATGGTTATCTTTACGCACTTTCTCTTTTACTTTTTTCACATTATTTTTTGTTTTTGTTTTAGTTTCATCTGCGCCATCTTTAATTTTTGTCTTTGTTTCTTTTACAGCGTCGGTTGTGTTTGTTGTTGAAACTTCTCCGCTAACAGTAGCATCGGTGGTAGACGAAGTTAAAACAGTTGTTCCTTTTTCTGAATTACCATTTCCATTAGATTGATTACCCGAGTTGTTACTTGCCGAACTTGCTTGTGTAGCTGTTTGTATGCCGACATTTACTTTAGCATCAGGTGATACTTCTTTAACTTTTGTTACCGTTTTGCCTGGCGTTTGTTTAACTTTTGTAACAGACGTATTAGTAACAGTTGTTGTTTTTGTTACTGCATTGTTTACCGCAGAGCCGTTAAGAGTGGTAGTTGCTTTTGTAGCAGAATTTACACCTACGTTTAATTGTGCAATGGAAGATGTGGTAATAAGAGCCAAAGCGCCGGCACTTAAAAACCCGAATAGTTTCTTTTTCATAAAGTGGAATTTTTCTAGTGATTGAAATAAGTTTCATCTCTAATATTCCAAAACTGTGCCATTGAAATTTTATGTTATAAAACGGCAAGTTTAGGAAGCCTGTTTTTGTGGCAGATAACAAATTTTTAACAGACCTGTTTTATGGTAAAACAATCATCAACTTGGCGTAATTAAGCATTATCTTTTTTTCACCATTATGCTCAAACTTAACAGTCGCAATTGGATTATGTGCAGCACCTTCCATTTTTATCACTTCTCCAAAGCCAAATTTTTGGTGTTCAACTTTTTGTCCCTCCTGCAAATTGCTGGTATCGCTTGGTGAAAAATCTGCCGAAGGCGTATGTTCCTTTATTTTTATAGTCGCAGTTGTATTAATATAAGAAGGCTTATCTGTATAACGTGGTCTGTCTTCAGTAGTTGGTTTTTTCCAGGCAGAGCGCAATTTATCAAAAGCATTGCCTGAGTTCCAACCGCTTTGATTGTTCTTCATGTTACCGTTAGCGTACGCCCTGTCTATCCGTTCTTCAGGCAGCTCATCAATAAATCTGCTAGGTTCATTTTGTGTAAGATTACCAAAGCGATAGCGTGTGTTTGCATACGTTAACCAAAGTTTTGTTTTAGCCCTGGTTACTGCCACATAAAATAATCTCCTTTCCTCTTCAAGCTCTTCCCTGGTATTAATTGACATGGCGCTGGGGAATAAAGTTTCTTCCAACCCGCCTACGAACACCACCGGAAATTCCAGCCCTTTTGCCGCATGAATGGTCATTAATTTTACAACATCGCTTTCCCCTTTATTATCATCAGCATCGGTTAATAAAGTTATTTGTTGCAGATAACTACCCATGTCAGCCCCTGACCCCCCACCCCCCGGAAGGGGGATTTGCCCACCGCTCAAAA
>JBKJLG010000316.1:0-3059 GCA_046596995.1 Chitinophagaceae bacterium | reverse complement strand
ACCGGCACATTTAAGTCTTTTAAAAGTGTAGCAGTTACAATACCATCAGGTTTGTATCCAAATCTTTTTTGAGCATTTTTAATACCCTGGTCTAAAATATCAGAGTATTGCAAAGTTGTATCTGCAATCGTATTTATATCTCCTGTAACTTGTAATCTTTTTTTAAGTGACAATATAGACGCTGAAGAAGTACCTTTTTTATACTGTTTAGCATCTACAGATAAAGTTTGCCACCCACCCTTTTTTTGAATATCTGCATATTTGCTCAACTCACCCTTAAGTAATTTATAGGCATTGTTTACATCTTCATAATATTTATTGTCTTTGTGTTTTTTATTCAGCAATGAATCGGAAAGAGAAACAATATCCTGTTTTTTTGTCGGGATAAAACGCTCCATTTCTTTACGCTTGATAAAACCTTTTTCGTAATTGCTTAATGAGTATTTTATAAAATGTTCTGTAAGTAAAACTTCTGTGCCCGTCATTGATTTATCATTGCTGGCAACTGTAAAACCCTCATCCGCTATTAATCCATCCATCTTTTTCTGAAGACCTGCATTGCGTAAAGAGGTATCTCCATCATAGGCTGCAAAATTATGCAGGTTCCAAAACCCAAGCGCCTGCTCTGTTAAGCCTTTAGATGAAAACCAGGCAAACTGGTAATTTCGGGCATTGTAAAAACTTCTTATTCTTCTTGATAAGGAATCAGGGATCTTTTTATCAGTAATAACAGCCTCCATCTGCAGACTGTCAAGAAAAATATCGTTGTATGCATTAGCCGGGGTGATGCTATAATCCCTTTTGGTAATTTTTTTTTCTTTTTCAGTTTTGGAACCGTCGCCGGAATTATTATCACCAGATGTGTTGTCTGAAGATTGCTGACTTTTACAGGCAATAAAAAAGCTGCAAACTAAGGCAGCCATACTAATAATTTTTTTCATATTCATGTTATTTACAAAAGTTATGCCTAAGGTAATTATTATGCTCAGGGTTATTTTTTTATATTGCAGCCAATGAAAAAACCCGAAGATAGCTACCGCCATAAAGGTCTGCGAAAAAAACTAATTGATACGATAAAAGAGAAAGGCGTTAATGATGAAAATGTGCTGGAAGCCATGATGAATATACCACGGCATTTTTTTTTAGACACGGCTTTGCAGGATATCGCTTATGAGGACAGGGCTTTTCCCATTGCAGGCGGGCAAACTATATCACAGCCTTATACTGTGGCTTACCAAACCCAACTGCTTAAAATAAAACAGTATGATAAAGTTTTAGAGATAGGCACCGGCAGCGCTTACCAGGCAACAGTATTGGCAGAAATGGGAGCAAAGGTTTACACAATAGAAAGACAAAAACTTTTGTACGATAAAAACAAACACTATATTTTTAAAGCAAAATACCCCAATATAAAATTTTTTTACGGCGATGGTTTTGAAGGCTTGCCCACTTTTGCCCCGTTTGATAAAATACTTATTACAGCAGCAGCGCCGCATATTCCACCAAAATTAATTGAACAATTAAAAACCGGTGGTATTATGGTATTACCGGTTGATGAAAACCACCACCAGCGTATGCTGCGCCTTACTAAAAAAGAAGATGGCAGTTTGGAAGAAGAAGCTTTTGAGAATTTTTCGTTTGTGCCGATGCTAAAGGGGAAAAGTTGAACTCTATCTTATTTGTAGAGAAAGTTACCTAAGGAGTATAAATATTTAACCCAAAAAAATAATTATTAAATATTACTGCTGTATCTCAAAAGCATTTAAGCTACCTGAAGCAAAAAATTTCCATCTATGTTCAGTTTTTGATGAAGCTTTTTCGCAATAGATAAATTGATTTTTTTCTTCCTGTTCATTATTTCACTTAATGTGGAATTAGGAATTTCAAGTTGCCGGGAAAGTTCATTCTTATTGATCCTGTGTTCAAACATATAATGTTCTAAAATTTTAATAATATCAGTCTCTACCGGCATGGGATATTTTTCATTTTCATATTTCTCAACCTCTATTGAAAGTAGCCTAAGTTCTTCTGTTTCTTTTTTGTTCAATTTATTAAATCCTTTTTCTATAGAGGATTCAATTTTTGCCAATGCCAAATGATATTGGCTGTTTGAAATTATTTTCATTGTATAAATTTTATAATCATTGTTAAGCTTTATAGCTTAGTAAGAATGCCTTTTTTATTTAAATGGTCGTATTGTTTATGTGTTATAATGGCTCTTATATATAAAGTTCTAATGCCAAAGTGTATCATGGCTATTATTCTAAAATTATTTCCTCCTATATTAAATACATAGCGGTCATTTCCGATTGCATCCACTGAGTTAAAAGTTTTTTTTACTCCTGATAAATTTTTCCATGAGGATAACTTTGTTTTTTCATACCAGTCATTTAGCGGTGATAAGGCGCTTGGGTATTTATCTGCAAAAGCATGAATAGCCCCTTTTGTAATTATAACCATTTAAAAGATTGCAAATATTTTATCAATTTACAAATTTATTTTGTAATTATGAAATTTTTTAAAATTATCTAAAAATGTTAATCACGTAATTTGTTCCACCACAAAGCCGCATACTGCTTGGTGTAATAAATAGCTGCAAAAATATACCAACGAAAATCAGGATAAAACTTTTTCATGAAGGTTGCATGGTTCCTTATCCCTGTTTTTCTTACAGTTAATATTTTTTCTTTTGAGGAACTGCCTTTGTGTATGTGCATCACTTTTGCCTGCGGCAGAAAATGAATTTTGTATCCGAGGTTTTTAAATTGCCAGCACCACAGCACATCTTCGCAATACATAAAAAAATCTTCTGCCAGTTTATTGCCAGGTAATTTTTCAATTATTTTTTTTGGGAAAAACATAAATGTACCCCATACCCAGTCGCACTGCATTTCCTTTTTATGATCAAAATAGTGGTGCAGCATTAATTTTTCTTTTTTCTTTTTTGGAAGGAAAAGGTACAATGGAAATACTTCGAGCAACTCCCAGCCGATGGTACGATAACGCCGGCAATTGTATTGTATTTTTCCATCAGGGTAGGTGAGCTGTGCTGTTGTTAT
>JBKJLG010000140.1:0-10276 GCA_046596995.1 Chitinophagaceae bacterium | reverse complement strand
CTATTTTATTCCTGTCTATCTGCTTATTTTATTTTTCACTATTGCTGTTGATTATGCTGCAGGTATTTTTATTGAAGAATCAAAAACTAATAAAAAATTATGGCTTATTGCAAGCATTATAGCCAACCTTGGTGTATTGGTAGTTTTTAAATACAATAATTTCTTTATTGAAAATGTAAACGATTTAACAGGAAGTAATTTTGTGCTGGCAACAATCATCTTACCCATTGGCTTATCGTTTCACACTTTTCAGGCGCTTAGCTACACCATGGAAGTGTATTATGGAAGATGTAAGGCAGAAAGGCATTTGGGAATATATGCGTTGTATGTAATGTTTTATCCGCAACTGGTTGCCGGGCCTATTGAAAGACCTAAACACATGATCCCTCAATTTAAAAAGCACCAGCATTTTAACTGGGATAATGTGCTGAATGGATTGCGGCTTATGCTTTGGGGATTTTTTAAAAAAGTGGTAATTGCCGACAGGCTTGCAGATTTTGTAACGCTGGTTTTTAATTACCCTGGTCAACAGCATTTTCTTATTCTGTGGCTGGGAATAATATTTTTTGCCATTCAAATTTATTGTGATTTTTCAGGGTACTCTGACATAGCGATAGGCTGTGCAAAAGTTATGGGTTATGATCTGGTGCTGAATTTTAACCGTCCATACTTTGCAACATCAATCAGAGAGTTTTGGCAACGCTGGCACATGTCTTTATCATCATGGTTTAGAGATTACTTATACAAGCCCCTGGGCGGAAATAAAAAAGGATATTTAAATACGTATAAAAACCTTTTGATCGTATTTATATTAAGTGGCTTATGGCATGGCGCCGGGTGGACATTTATAATATGGGGATTAATACATGGAGTGGCAATGATCATAGAATTATTAATAAAAAGATTTACTTCATTTTCAAAATATACAATAATTGGCTATGCAGTAACAATGGTAATTGTTTTATTTGCGTGGATATTCTTTAGAGCAACCTCAGTACCCAATGCGCTTTTAATTGTAAAGCAGCTATTTATTTTTAAAACAGATGCAGCACTATTTCCCGCCGGGCATCTTATCGGAGAAGCTACCGTGTATAGCAAAGCAAATATTATTTATGTAATGCTTACAATATCTATTATGTTTTTTATAGAAAAATATACAGACCCCAAATTATTTATTATAAGCAACTCAAAAGTACGGGATGTATTTTTTTGCAGCCTGATACTGGTTGCAATTTTACTTACCGGTGTATTTAATAAAACATCATTTATTTATTTTCAATTCTAATGCGATCTTTAAAAAAAATAATAGCTATCCTATTTGTTTCTTTCTTATTGGTAAAGATCAGCGCATATTTTTTGGATAAAGGATTTAAAAATTACTACTCGCCATTTTTTGAGAAGATGGATTATATTTTTAAAGCCAATGAATATAATGATATTATTTACATGGGAAACTCGAGGGCAAATTATGGCATAAACCCTTATTTTATTGATAGTATTTGCGAAACCAGGAGCTATAATTTAAGTTTGGGAGGAACAGATATTGCAGGCAATCTTAGTTTTTTAAGATCATACCTCGCCTATCATCCTGCTCCAAAATATTTACTATATACCTACGATTACGAAATTTTTGAACTAAAGAATTTACTGGGGGTGGCGCCAGTTTATTTTTATTATGCGCAACATAAACCTGTGAGAGATCAACTAAAACAATATAACTACCATGCAACTTTTTTACAATTTTTACCTGATTTAAAATTTTGTTTTTTTGATGATTACTTTAGAACCTGTATTGTTAAGGGACTTAATAATGAAACCATGAGTTATCCGATAAAAAATTACCGGATCAACAAAAAACTTTACGACCACCGCGGTTTTATAAATTATCACTTTAAAGGCCTTGATATTTTTGAAAAGCAAATTGCAAATGTGCCGCAAATAAATTCGGAAGGTATTAGCCTGATAAATACATTAATAAGTATCTGCAATCAAAATAAAATAAAGCTCGTATTTATTTATCCTCCGGAATTTTATGCTATAAATACCACTTCAGAAAAAGTTATACAGAATAGAAAAATAATTGACAGCACTATTGCCGATCTCTGTAAAAAAAATAATTTTTATTACGCCAGGTTTGATACCGGCAACAGTTTAACCAGAGATGACTTTAAAGACCCGGTTCATGTAAACATTAAAGGCGCTGAAAAATATTCTGTAATGTTGGGTAATTATTTGCAGACCATCTACAAATAAAAAAGCCCCGAAATTTCCGGGGCTTTGATGTTCATTTTCTCTGTTTAATACTTTTGTGTATTCATAAAATACATTTTGCCATAACCTTTGTTGAAATATCTATCGGTTTTATCATCTGTATCGGTAAACTTCTCAAGGCTTTTGCCATTTAAGTTGGTAAGCACCCTGTATAAATAAACACCGTTGGCTAATTTTTGTCCGTACGTATCTTTTCCATCCCATTTGTATTCTGTAATGTTTCTGCCAACATGTATGGGACCTAATTCCTGGCTGGTTATTTCTTTTACAATTTTGCCGGTTATTGTCAAAATTTGTATCCGCATATTTTGAGGCGGCTGCGTACCTGTTACCGTAAATACAAAGGCAGTTGATGTAGTGAATGGGTTAGGATAATTAAGCAAATTAGAGATCATCGGCTTATTAATCACCCTGAAAATTACCCTATACTCCAATGCGCCGGCTTTGTTGTTGGCCACATCTTTACCGGATATAATTAATTCATATTCCTGATCATCACCGGGTAAGGATGGGCTAAAATCTATAGTTGCAGTATTATTTCCGGTAGCAAGATTGGCCGGAGTAAATCGCACAGTATCGTTATCGAAACGGTAGGTTTTTATCGTACCATCAGGCATCCGAATTTGCACTTTCAACAATGCAGTGTCATTTAATGCCAGGAATTTATTTTCATCTTTTAATTTAATTAAAATGTGTGGCCGTGCGGATACAATATCACGGTTTAAAATGTGTACACCATCAAATGTTACATCCAGCAATGGATTATAACTATCGCCTCTCACAAAAAAGTTCTTATAAATAAAATTGTTGAAATGATATTGTTCCGGCTGATCATTATCAGGGTTAACTTCTACAAACAACGTGTTTAGTCCGCCGTAATTACGGGTATCTATTGAATACACAACTGTTAAGGTATCTCCTGAAACCAACTTTTTGTATTTGGGCAGATTAATGGTGGTTGGCACATTGTCTTTATCAGTGATTATGAGTTTTACTTTTAAACTGTCAAATGCAGTTTCACTTATATTTTTAAATGCAATAGCAAAATCAACATTTTGCCCCTGCTCAACACTGTCCTTCATTTTAAAGAAAATGTTTGGAGCAATAGCGCCTTCGGGCACATAATCTGCATTTACTCTCCAGTATTGTAATTGGTTAGGTGTAGCAAATGTTTGATCGCTGTTAAGCATTTTCAACGTGAGATAAGGATATTGTGTTGCGCTGATAAAATCAAGTGTTGTATCGCCTGTAAGCACTGTAACCAGTTTCGTTTTTGTGCCCGATGCAGTGCTGCTGCCATACACTTCTATAGCAACCTTATCCGGTGTGCCCGGTTCAATATTCTTTCCTCTCCAATGTAAAGCAGTCCATTTTTTTGCAGGACCAATTTGCGGCCATTCAATTTCCGCATCTTTGTATTTTGCAGCCAGCGCAAAAGTTTCTTCTAACTGTTCATCAACCTTACCAATGGTTTGGCGTGGAGGAAATGTTGCACTTCCTTTTTGATAAAAATAGACAAAAGGCACATTGGTTTTAAAACTGTCAATTTTTGTAAAGCCAATTGATTTTAATTTATGATACAAAGAATTTCCTGAGCCGAGTGTTGTAGTATCATTCTGCCAGCTATTAATAAATGATGTATTGCTTGTTATACCGAGGTTTGTGATGGCAATATATTTTCCGGCAGGTATGGCATCAATAAAATCCATAGCTCTTTTGCGGTAAACCGGATCACCATAAGGGAATTCGAAAAAGTAACGTATTGGTCTGCTGCAAATTGGCCAACTACCAAATTGACCGCTGCCTGCTGTATTAAAGTTTGGCATTGGCTGCAATGTAGAAGAATCAAAAACATAGAATTGCAAACTGCTGTATTTACATCCGTAATTTTCCAATTTGGCAAAATCAAGACTTACATCTATCCTGTCAAAATCAAAATAAGGAAATAATCCGGTCCTTATCATCAAATTGCGATTTGCAATATTGAAATTAAATACGCGATTGTTATCAAGATTTATCTGGCTATAATTATTTTTTATAAACTGGTAGTAATGTGATTGATTAAAGCCTGTACCTCCGTTTTGTAAATAAATAAATGAAGCACCGTTCCATACAATTGGTCCGCTGATTGGCTGCATGGCAATGCGCCAGTAATAAACAATGTTTTCAGTATAATTTATAGATGGAGCAAATTCAATTATGCCCCCGCTGGTTGTAGTATTGAATGTTTTTTTAAATGGAGAATTAAACAACTCTGTGGTATCCATTTCCATTATCACCTGCCTTACCCCATTGGTAAAGGGATTGGCGGTAGAGCCATAAAATTTTGCATTTTGATTATTTACAATTGAAAAATTATAAGGATAAACCGGGCGAACCTCATCCTCAAAAATGAAGAACTCTTTCGTAACCGTGTTGTTGGTTTCCGACATTTCATCAACCTTATTATCTGCATCCAGCATTACCGTAATTTTATTTAATCCTTTATCAGTAATGGGGTTTATAGCCGCTGTTATTTTTATGGAATCGGCATACTTTGGGGCTGCTATTTTTTTATTATAAATAAATGAGGAGCTGTTATCAGGCAAGGTTCTTTTTACTGTAACTCTTATTGAATCATTTATTGCTTTGCCAATGTTTAGCATTTTAATGTCAATTGAAAAGGTATTATCAGCTACCGAAACAATATTAGGACTGATGCGGATCATTGGCTCTTCAATTACATAATCAGGCTTAGGATGCGGATTTGTTTTTAATGCAGGGTCACCATTCAAATTCATTTCTTCCAAATGCATTCTTGTAAAAAAATCAAGATTAGGGTTAGCACCTCCAAGATCCTGAATGCTTTTTTTAATTATATCACCTGCGCTCTGTCCGTAACGGTTCACACTTAAACTTTTGTATAATTGTATTTGATAATTATTTAAAAAGGGAGGAATGCCAAGGTGTGTACTGGCAAAAAAGGCAATGCTGCCGCGGTTGTTAGCTAAAACATATTTTTCTGATATGGAAAGTGAGCCATACAGCCGCATGGTATCTGCAGTAAAATTATTTCCGGCAGTACAACCATTCACATTAAAAAACGGATACTTACCCTGGTTATTATAATTTTCAGGACTGCTTAAATTAAACTCCAAAGTATTAGCAGATGAATGACCGAAATAAGTGATCATGCTAAGCCCTTCCTTAAAAAGATCTTCAATGCGCTGGCTGGCTAAAATTTGTACGGTAGCAGCAGATGATTTGGAAAAAGTTTCCACTTTTGCGCCATAAAAAGTATCAACTATTATTTGCTTAAAGCCATTCATATAAAAATTAAAAAGATCACTTTCAGATACATCTTTACCACCAATAATATGAGCTACATTTTTCATCCACGCCTTATCAGCAACCGTTTGTGAGGGAGAGGCCTGAGCCTGCTCATATTGCTTCATTTTTTCAAGATAGTTGGAAATTTCATTTCCGTTAACTACAGAAAGTCTTCCTATCGGAATGTCAGGCACAAAACTGTTATAATCAGATGCCAGCAAAATATCAGAAGCAGGATACCCAAAAGTGGGTACCAGAGCAAGTTTTGAGGCAGAAGGATAATCTTTTATAAACTGATAATCAATATAGGTAACACCCCTGCCAATTATAAATGCATACTTTGGCACCTGGGCAAAGTTTGTTTTTGTATATATCAAAAAATCTTTAACCGTAGCCGGATGATTTTTGATCCCATAACCAAACTGATCATTCAACTGCTCTACATCATACACTTTTGCATTATAATTACCCCCTGCGGCAGAATTTCTGTAAGCCCTGTATTGCTCAACATAATTTTGCCCGGCACCATTATTAAATAAAGTGCTGTGGCTGATGATAAGATAATTTGCCTGGTTAGCCGGCAGAGAATAATTTATAAAATTTCGCTGTGTTAAAGCAGTTACCGCATTTAAGTTAGCCGCATCCTGACTTAATAAAACAAATTTGCGAAGCGTTGTAGCAGATGCAGGCAAAACAATTCTCACTTTGCCGGGAAGAGAAATATCTGCTGTGTAACGGCTGCCTGTTGTCAGATCCAGCAATATGGGTGCAATGCTGCCGTAATTAAAATTATCTATTACAAGATAATTGCCAGTGGCGGTGGCAGGCATTTCAAAATAAAAACTTTTTTGGTTGTTGAAATTAAATTTACTGGGATATTTTATTTCCAAAAAAGAAACTACCATACGGTCGGTAGATGTTGAAGAAACATTTTCCACCGAAACAGTTAAAAAATCAGGACTTGCAAATGTTGATATAGGAATATTGGTTACCGTTTTTTTCAGGTATTCAAAATAATCCATTGCCGTGTCTGCAATTACAGTATTAAAGAATTTCACTCTTACATTTCTGCCGTTTAAAGCATTACCCGAAGCAGCAAACCTAAAAGTAGCTGCCGGGCCAGAAGGAAATAAATTGATATTAGTAAATACGTTTGATAAAGCATTGCCTGCACCTACACCAATGTCATTACTCGTCCATCCCTCACCTATATCGTAAGATGATGAGTAAACATATTCACCTACAACGGCAGCGTAACCAGGGTTAATTTTATTGCGAAAATGGGTGGCTCGTAAGTTCATGAAATAAGGCTCAGCGGCAAGTGTGTTGCCGGCAATATTATTGGCAGCATCTGCATAACGCAGGTTTGCACCCGCAGTATTTACCGTTAAATAATATGCGGCTGTATCTGTTTCAAGGCTCCAGTTATCTGATAATTGGTAATCGGGTTTTAAATAAAGCTTTGTATCTTTTTTTCCATCATTCATTAATCCCCAAAATTCAATATAGCCATTGGTTGCTAAGGCAGATGTAGATGTTGTATAAATTCTCACCTCTTCTCCGTTGCGCCAAAGTTGAAATTGAGAACCGGGTGTTGCACTAAGCCCAATGGTGGCAAGTGTTGGCTGAGATATGCGATACATACCGCTTGCTCCAACTTTAAATTTATAATAGGTTTTGCTATAATCTATCCAGCTGTTATTGGTTTGCGAAAAGCCCGAAAGCGTTAGCAAAATAAAAACCGGAAGTAATTTTTTTTTCATAACTGTTATAATAATTTATGCTTATTCTTCTTTTTTGCCAAGATCGAAACGTAAAGAAAATATGTGTGTATACAATGGGTTAGATTGATTGGCAAGATTGGAAAATGCGTAGTCAATACTTATATTTTTAATTTTAAAACCAGCGCCTAAGCTTGGCTGGTATATCCATACTCTCTTTTGGTTAGTGGTATCACCATCTGCAAGTGCCTTTTGAAAATTACTAATGCCGGCTCTTACAAAAAATACATCTTTAATGGTGGCCTCCAACCCCAGGCGGGGATCGGCACTAACCGTATTGCCACTTAGTACTGTGTTTCTTTTACCATCAAAAGTTACATCAAGGTCTGCCTCTGCCAGTAAATTAACTGAGCCGCCTATTGCAAAATTATAACCACCGCCAATTGTTAACCGGGGTGCAGTAAGCTCTGTAGATTTTATAGGAATATCATTTTTAGTAAGATAAAGCACTTCTTTCTCCTTCTCGGTAAAACTAAAATTCCATGCATTAAAGGTGGTAGTAATATCTTTAGCAGCTATACCTAAATTCCATTTATCTCTCTGTATTCTAAAACCAGCATCAAAACCAAAACCAAAGGCCCGGGCAAAATGTCCAACCTTCCGGTAAATTATTTTTGTATTTACACCAAAGCTCATTTTATCATCTTCCTCATCTTTTATTTTTTGGGCAAATGATAATAAAAAAGCATAATCGGATGAAGAAAAAGTTTGAATGTTGTTATAGTTAATGCTGCCATCCGGCTCCACTAAAAACAAAGTATTGGGTATATCATCTACCGCAAAGCGGAGAAGAGAAAAACCGAGGGTGCGTTTATTTTCAGCAAATGGGATAGCTGCACTTAAATAATCATAAGTGCCGATGTTGCCAAAATAACTGGCGTGCATAAAATTAAAGGTTGGTGCTTCAATTCCGGTTAATCCTGCAGGGTTCCAATAACCCGCTGTACCATCGGTAACAGATGAAACTTGTGCGCCCCCCATAGCAAGCCCCCTTGCACCGGCACCAATATTTAAAAACTCGTTGGAATATTTTCTGAACTGGCAAAATACAGACAAAGGCAATACCAGTAAGCATATTAGCCCTGCCGTGTTAGCTATTCTCATGTTGTAAAATATGTGTAAGTAAGATTGTGTGGTTTAAAAAACGTTTTACAGCACGATATATTGCCTTTTTGCACGCTGAATTTATATTGGTTCCCAAGTGTTTTCTTCATTAATTTAAGAGGCTTTTTTACAGCAAAAGGCTGCTTAGCAAAAGGCAACCTTCCTAATACAAAGATTATCAGCTGCGCAAACAAAAAATTGCTGCAATGCTGCATTGGCTAATACTAAATTAAAGGTAATAAGGGGTTACTTGCCGGCTACCGCAAACTTAATATATTTACGGGTGGTTTCACGTTTTTTATACATTAATTTTGGCATTTTACTATAACTAACTCATGAAGCAAAATCTTATACAGGAACTCAAGTGGCGTGGGCTTTTACAAGATGTAATGCCAGGAACTGAAGAGCAGCTTGAAAAAGAAATGACAACCGGCTATGTAGGCTTTGATCCCACGGCTGACAGCCTTCACATTGGCAACCTGGTGCCCATTATTTTATTGGCGCATTTACAAAGAGCAGGGCATAAACCCGTAGCATTGGTTGGCGGTGCTACCGGTATGGTGGGTGATCCTTCCGGCAAAAGTGAAGAAAGGAATTTTTTGAGCGAAGATATTTTGCAGCACAACCTTGCGTGTGTGAAAAAGCAACTGGAGAAATTTTTAGATTTTAGCAGTGGCAAACCCAACACGGCTGAAATGGTGAACAACTACGACTGGTTTAAACAAATAACTTTTCTTGATTTTATAAGGGATGTAGGAAAACACATTACCATAAATTATATGCTGGCAAAAGATAGTGTAAAAAAAAGGGTGGAAGGCGAAAGCGGCATGAGCTTTACCGAATTTACTTATCAACTTGTACAAGGATATGATTTTTACTGGCTGTATAAGAACAAGAATTGTAAACTGCAAATGGGTGGCAGCGATCAGTGGGGGAATATTGTAACCGGTACAGAATTGATACGCAGAAAAAGCGGCGGCGAAGCCTTTGCTTTTACCTGCCCGCTGGTTACCAAAGCCGATGGCGGAAAATTTGGAAAATCAGAGAAAGGAAATGTTTGGCTTGATGCAAAAAAAACATCTCCCTATCAGTTTTACCAGTTTTGGCTAAATGCTGCAGATGCAGATGCAGAGCGGTATTTAAAAACATTTACTTTTTTAAATGAGATAGATATAAACTTGCTAAAAGAAAAACATACCGGCAACGAACACATGCGTTTGCTGCAGCAAAAACTGGCAGAAGAAGTAACTGTATTTGTTCACTCAAAAAAAGAATATGAATTTGCCGTGCAGGCATCACAGATATTATTTAGTAGCGAAACGGCAGAGATATTACAGCAATTAAATGAAGAAGAATTATTGCAGGTTATGGAAGGTGTGCCGATGGTTGAATACCCAAAACAAAATTTAGCTGGCGCAGATATTATTTCCTTTATGGTCGATACAAAAATATTTGCCAGCAAAGGAGAATCAAAAAAAATGATACAGGGCGGCGGCATAAGCATTAATAAAATTAAAGTTGAAAATGTAGAATTTAGAATAGAGCAACCTTCTTTATTGAATAAAAAATATTTGCTGGTGCAAAAGGGAAAGAAAAATTACTGGTTAGTAAAGGTGGTGTAATTGCAAAATGAGCAATGTTCATTTGTCCGCCTTTACTTCTCAAACTGCTTTTAAACTTTTGTTTAAGAAGGTGTTATGAAAATTGGTAACCTGATAGTTAGGAAAAAAAACTTCTTATATTTATGAGTTGTAGGCCATTAAAGCGGACACTCAATCACTTTGACATCTTCATTATGAATTCAGTCATAC
>JBKJLG010000129.1:0-4496 GCA_046596995.1 Chitinophagaceae bacterium | reverse complement strand
GCGCATGCGATCGCCCTGTATGCTTACATCTCTTATCTCACTTATCCAGTTACTTACTAAAGAATGCTCTTCGCTTAAATTAATAACCATTATGCTTATAAGATTTAATTTTGCCTTTCTACAAATGTAATTTTTTTTATCAGTCAGCAAGCTAAATGTACCAATACTTGCAGCATACATACTTATGATATATAAAGTAATAGGGCTTATGAGCGGCAGCTCCCTGGATGGTTTGGATATTGCCTTTGTTCAGCTTCAGGAAAATGGAGGCAAATGGAGTTACGAAATATTGCAGGCTGATTGTATTTATTATGATAAAGAGTGGACAAAAAATTTGAAGAACGCAACAAACCTTACTGCGCTTGATTATCAATTATTACACACCGCTTACGGGCATTATCTTGGTAAAAAAACAAATGAGTTTATAGAGAAAAATAATTTACACCACCAGGTAAATTTAATTGCCTCACATGGCCATACCACATTTCATCTGCCTGAAAAATTAATGACAGCACAATTGGGTGATGGCGCTGCTATTGCGGCACAAACAAAACTCCCGGTTGTTTCTGATTTAAGAAATTTAGATATCGCCTTTGGCGGACAAGGTGCACCCATTGTACCTATTGGGGAAAAATTATTATTTAGCGAATACAGTTATTTTTTAAACATTGGTGGCATAGCCAATATTTCTGCCAGAACCGATGACAACTTTATTGCCTTTGATGTTTGCGCAGCCAATCGTGTTTTAAACATGCTGGCAATAGAAAAAGGTTTTAGTTATGATGAAGATGGAAAAATAGCTGCTGCAGGTAATGTGAATGAAGCCTTATTACAGCAATTAAATAACCTGGAATATTATAAAGAAAAACATCCTAAAAGTTTAGCAAACAGCTTTGGCATTGAAACAGTGTATCCAATTATAAAAACATCAGCAATAAGCATTGAAGATGCTATGAGAACATATGTGGAACATATTGTTTTTCAACTAAAAATTGCAATAGTGAGTTGTCAGTTGTCTCCCGATAGCTATCGGGATGTCAATTGTCAATTATTAGTTACCGGTGGCGGTGCTTTCAATTTGTTTTTAGTAAAAAGATTACAAGAAGTTTTAGAGGAAATAAAAATAGAAATTATTGTGCCTGATAAAAATGTAATTAATTATAAAGAAGCGCTGATTATGGCGTTGATAGGAACTTTACGCTGGCGTGAGGAATACAATGTTTTAGCATCTGTCACCGGCGCAAGCCAAAATTCCATCGGAGGTGCTTTATGGCTTGGTACTGAGGCGTAAATTGAATGAACCAGGTTAATCAGATTAAAGATTAAGAGGATAAGATTTTTTTATTTTAACTTTCTTTACTAACGGTAAAGAGTTGATTTGCTTAATTTTAAAATATTATCTCACTCAGCAAAACTAAACAGCAATGAAAAAAATATTTGTTTTAATTGTTTCGGTAGCATTATTCTCCTGTAGTGAAAACGACAGCAAAAAAGCTGAAAAAGACAAGAACAGTTACGAAGCTGCCAAAGAAAGCCTGCAGGAGAAAGAAGTGAAAAATCCTCAAAAATTTTTAAGTGTATCCGGTCATGACAGAAATAATATTTTAGGACAAACCGTAATAAAAGGAACCGTTACCAACAAAGCAACTGTTGCAAAATACAAAGACATAGAAGTGAAACTTGATTTCTACAGCAAAACAGGAACCTTGTTGGAAACCGATAAAGAAACTGTTTTTGAAATACTTGCACCGGGAGAATCCAAAAATTTTAAAACAAAGTATTTTGCACCGAAAGGCACTGATAGTGTGGCTTTGGCTATCATTTCTGCAAAAGTTGCAGAGTAAAATTATCTTACCAATATCCAGGCAGCCCATTTGTAAGGATCGCTTCTATATTTATTTTTCATTATTTTTTGGGCATTATAAAATGCATCATCAATACTTTTTTTTGCAAATAAGGCTTTGTAAAATTGCTGCATAAATTCTGCTGTTTCAGCATCAGGTACTTTCCATAAACTCATGATAAGATTTTCTGCGCCAGCCATTTTAAAAGCTCTTTGTAAACCATAAACGCCTTCTGCGCCTTGAATATCTCCCAAGCCTGTTTCGCAGGCTGAAAGCACGACCAGCTTTGTATTTGGCAAATACATGTTTGATACTTCATAAGATGTAAGAATGCCATCTTCAATTCCTTCTATTGCCTTTCCATTCCATGCGGTATTGGCACCGGCAAACAGTAATCCTGAGCGGAACAAGGGATCATCGGACTGTTTAAATGCCTTGCCATACTCATTTATTGATGCATTGTCTTTCTTATCCTGTTTCGGATCAGGAAAGAAAAATCCATGGGTAGCAATATGCAATACTACAGGAGAATTTTTTCCTTCAAAAGCTTTCATTGATTCTTCTGTAGCTTGAATACCTGATAGAACAGTAATATTATTTTTATTATTTGCAATCGATACAATACCATCTGTTTCCGTTTTTGTTCCCGGCAAATTATTCCATGATGCACCTCTTGTAAGATCATCGGGTAAAGAACGTGTTGTGGGTTTTTTGTTATTGTATGCTATTGCATGGGCTTTAAGGGCTGTTGTATCTACAGTATACTTTATTCCTCCATACAAATTTATTCTATCAGAAGATGAAACATAAACTGGCTGCTGTTCTATAATATTGGCAGTACTTGAGAGTTCAATCAATTTATATTTATCACTTAATACTTCTTTATCATTTATGGGTAAGGCTGCAAAGGCTATGCGATGTAACAAACCATCGGGGGCAAAATAAATAGTGCTGATTCCTTTCAATTCATTTTCCAGCGGTCCCCAGATCAGTTTGTACAAAGACTTGTTCATTACCACCGCATCGTCACTTCCCACCCCCCTTGAAGCATACAGGGCTTTTACATTATCATTGGTGTTTTTATTACCTGTTTGTTGTAAAATGCTATCTAATTGCTTCTTCTCAAACAAAGGCACGAGAAGGGGTTCAGGCTTATCTTTTCTTAATACAAGCGCTATATAAAAAGTACTGTCTGTCCATCTTTTGCCAGTATTATAATCAAACTCCACAAACTCAATGGCTGTTTCATTGGCTTTCAGGCTTTGGTGTATATCCTTCCATGTCTTTTCTTCTTTTATTTTTGCAAACCCCGAAGAAGCCCGAGCAAGGCTTTTCTCTAAAACATCGGCGCTATCTTCCAAATCTTTTACGTAGGTGCCGGTTTTATTTTTACTATAAAAACCTGCTAATTGTTTTTTAAGAGCCGTCCATTTTTCATAATCTGATAGAGCCTTAGTATCATTACTGCTATTAATTATCTTTCTTAATTGTTGTGAAGAAGAAAGTATTAGATTGCGGCTAAGAAAAGAAATGGTATAAGGCTCTTTAGCTGAAGTTTGTAAATAATTTTGATAATAAAAAGAATTATATAAATTATTATTACCAATAATATTCTTTATAAATGCTGCTTTTTCTTTTTCGGCGGTAAACTGAAGTATTTTTTGAACCTGTTGATATTTAATAGCTAATGCTTCTTTAAAAAAAGAATCAACTTTTAAAGGTTTTTCAGTAAGCCAATAAAGCAGGGCAATATTATTAAGTGCATCAGCATAATCGATATGCGCTTTACCCAAAGCCTTTTCCCTTATACTTTTTGCTTCTATATAAAGTGGCTCTGCCTTTTCATATTGCCCCCAATCAGAATAAAGTAAGGCTAGATTATTAAGTGCATCAGCATAACCAGGATGCGCTTTGCCCAAAGCCTTTTCTCTTATGTTTTTTGATTCTATATAAAGAGACTCTGCCTTTTCATACTGTCCCATATCATAATAAAATATGGCTAGATTATTAAGTGAAGAAGCATAATCAGGATGCGCTTTGCCCAAAGCCTTTTCTCTTATGTTTTTTGCTTCAAGATAAAGAGGCTCTGCCCTTTTATACTGCCCCATATACCCATAAAGCATGGCAAGATTATTAAGTGCATCAGCATAATCAGGATGCGCTTTACCCAAAGCTTTTTCTCCTATGTTTTTTGATTCAAGATAAAGAGGCTCTGCCCTTTCATACTGCCCCATATCACTATAAAGATTAGCAAGGTTATTAAGAGAAGATGCATAACTACGATGCGCTTTACCAAAAATTTTTTCTATTACTTTACTCACTTCTATACAAAGGGGTTCTGCCATTTCATACTGACCCATATCCTTATAAAGGATGCCAAGTTTATTTATAATTTTGGCATAGCTATGTGTGCCGGCAGAATCAACAGGTAAATTTTCTTTTGAGAGTAAAAGAAAATCTAAAGATTTTTTGTAATCTTTTTGCATATACATTAAACCACTATCTAAATACGCTTGCCATTTTTGTGCAAAACAAGCCGTGCTAAAAAATAAAAAAAATAAGCTGAGAAGATTTCTTTTCATAGCATTCCACGATCAATAAAACTATAGCATTATAATGTTATAAAATCAATAAAATAAGTCATTGTACAAA
>JBKJLG010000113.1:0-3189 GCA_046596995.1 Chitinophagaceae bacterium | reverse complement strand
ATAATATTATTGCCTGCCTGGAAGCTTTTGGTAAATAAATGCTGCGGTGCCGGACTTTCCGAATATTTTACTGTAATGAGCCTTCCTTTAATGGTTGCTTCTGTGCAATCAATCTTTTATTTGATAATAATTTTAACCATATCATCATTAACTATTCAATTAATTACAGGCTCTATATTATTCTTGGTAAGTTCTTTTTATCTCCATAAAATATTTAATAAAGAAGGATATTTATTATTTCGCCAGTTTTTTCAACTAAATCAGGCTTTGCCAATTGGCAATTAAAAATAGGATGATTATAAAATTGTATTTTTACATACAAAGTTTGTATTAATGGAAATTATTCCCGGTCCTTTATTAAAGACCATCAATTCACCCGCTGATCTAAAAAAACTTAAGCGAAATCAACTGCATAAGCTGTGTGATGAATTAAGGCAATATATTGTTGATGTGGTGAGTGTGCATGGCGGACATTTTGGGGCAAGCTTGGGCGTAGTTGAACTTACTGTTGCAATGCATTATGTTTTTGATACACCTTACGATCAGTTGGTGTGGGATGTGGGCCACCAGGCATACGGGCACAAAATACTTACAGGCAGAAGGGATAATTTTAGTACCAACAGGAAATACAATGGGCTTAGCGGATTTCCCAAGCGTGCAGAAAGTGAATATGATACTTTTGGCGTAGGACATTCCTCTACTTCTATTTCTGCAGCTTTGGGTATGGCAATGGCTTCTCATTATAAAGGTGAAACTAACAGGCAACATGTTGCAATCATTGGGGATGGAGCTATGACAGCGGGACTTGCATTTGAGGGAATGAACCATGCTGGTATTGAGAATAGTAATGTGCTTATTATTTTAAATGATAACTGCATGAGTATTGACCCTAATGTTGGTGCCTTAAAAGAGTATCTTACTGATATTACTACCTCTCATTCTTATAATAAAATAAGAGATGATTTTTGGAATGCTTTGGGAAAACTTCCCGTAGGTAAAACTTTCTCAAGAAACGTTGCTTCAAAATTTGAAGCAAGCCTGAAAGGGATGATAAGCAAAAGCAGCAATTTATTTGAAGCACTTAAGCTGCGATATTTTGGCCCGATAGACGGACATAATATTACCAAGTTGGTTGATACGCTAAAAGATCTGAAAGACATAAGTGGGCCGAAATTGCTGCATATTAGAACGATTAAAGGTAAAGGCTACGATCTTGCGGAAAAAGACCAAACGAAATGGCATGCAGCGGGTTTGTTTGATAAAATAACAGGCGAGATTTATAAAACAACCTTTGATATTCCGCAGCCAACAAAATACCAGGATGTATTTGGGCATACCTTAATTGAGCTTGCGGAAATGAATGATAAAATAATGGGCGTTACCCCGGCAATGCCCAGCGGCTGCTCATTGAAATACATGATGGAAAAAATGCCTGACCGTGCCTTCGATGTGGGTATTTGCGAACAGCATGCGGTTACACTAAGCGCTGGCCTTGCCACACAGGGCATGAAGGTTTTCTGCAACATCTATTCGTCATTTATGCAGCGGGCTTACGACCAGGTAGTGCATGATGTTGCCATACAAAATTTGCCCGTAGTTTTTTGTTTAGACAGGGCAGGACTTGTGGGTGAAGATGGTCCCACCCATCATGGAGCATACGATATTGCTTACATGCGTTGCATACCCAACATGATTGTAAGTGCGCCAATGAATGAAGCAGAATTGCGAGACCTGATGTACACATCTCAATTGGAAAAAACAAAAAACCCATTTGTCATTCGTTATCCCCGTGGCGAGGCTGTAAAAGCAGAATGGAAAACGGTAATGAAAGAAATTGAGATTGGTAAAGGAAGAAAAATAAAAGATGGGGAAGAAATAGCAATTTTATCATTCGGGCACCCGGGTAACTTTGCAGCAGAAGCTATAAGAGATGTAAGAAAAGAGGGAATTAATCCTGCACATTATGATATGCGTTTTGTGAAACCCATTGATGAGGAATTATTACACGAAGTATTTAATACTTACAAAAAAATTATTACTATCGAGGATGGAACGGTGGTGGGTGGCTTTGGCTCGGCAGTGTTAGAATTTATGGCTGCCAATAATTACAACGCACAAGTAAAGATCATGGGTATTCCTGATAAAATTATTGAGCACGGCTCACCCAAACAATTGTATAACGAAATTGGTATTGATGCCAATCATATTGCAGATGTTTTACGCAGTATGGTAGCTACCGAGAAAAAAGTTTTGAGTACTACATAAAAAAGTAAACAATATCTATTTCAACATTGGTACTTCAATTGCCAATAAATTCGCTTCTGATTTTGCATTGATTTCAAATTCATCTGCCTCCGATATTTCCATGGCATCTCTTTTATTTAATGTTTCTCCGTTAACTTCTATTTCTCCATCTATCACCATTAAATAAACACCATTGCTTTTAAATTTATTCTTATAAATAAGCGTACTATTTTTTTCTGCATGCGCTAAAGAAAAAACGGAATCCTGGTTTATCCAAACACCACCCTCGCTTTCATCAGGACTTACCACAATTTGCCACTTATTTTTTCTTTCGTCTGCATTGAATGTTTGTTGTGCATATCGGGGCTTTATATTTTCCAGTTTTGGGATAACCCATAATTGAAATAAATGTAGCGGCTCAGTTTTAGACGCATTGAATTCGCTATGACGAATGCCTGTGCCGGCACTCATAATTTGTACGTCACCGGTTTTAATAATACCATCTGTTCCGGTGCTGTCTTTGTGTGCAATTGCACCGCTTAAGGGTATCGTAACAATTTCCATATTATCATGCGGATGTGTGCCAAAGCCTTCGCCAGCGGCTATTTCATCATCGTTTAGAACACGCAAAGCGCCAAAGTGAATTTTTTCTGGCTCGTACCAGCTGTCAAAACTAAATGAGTGATGTGTGTTAAGCCAGCCGTGACTTGCGCTACTTCTTTCATTTGCTCTTTGAATTTTTGTCTTCATAAAAAATATTTTGAAACCAGGAAGGTTTCCAAAACCTTCCTGGTTTATGTTTTACTAAACATTCGAAATAACTTCTGTAGGCTCTTCTTCTCTGCTCTCATTAAATTCAACAATAAAATTGTTCATCCCCTCGCCCATTAAAATTGTAAAATATTTACTCTGTATAAGTTCCAGCATATTTAAAAATAGAAAAAT
>JBKJLG010000177.1:0-6626 GCA_046596995.1 Chitinophagaceae bacterium | reverse complement strand
TTTAAAAACAGGGCTTTTAATAATATTTTCTCCCGAACTTGGTCGGGTGCCAGTTAATCTTGCTAATGTAATTCCATCTAACCTTACCAGCGAGATGATATCGTTTGGGTTTAGTTTGGCCGATGCAAATATTTGTGTAAAATGCTCAGGTGCTACTTGTACTAATATTGCACCTCCAAAAGTTCCGTCTGGTTTATTTAGGCGGCGGGTAACAGATATTAGTGTTCTTCCAAAATTTTGAGACCAAAGCGGCTTGCTTATAAACAATTTATCCGTATCCTCCTGCCTGTGTATTTGAAAATGTTCTTTATCAAAAATGTTTACCTCGTATGTAAAAGGCAAAGCATAGTTGGTAGTTACTAATTTTCCCTTATCATTTATTATGCTTACAGTAGTAAATAATGATGTGTCAATAGCTTGATCTGAAATTAATTTTTCAATATTAATTGTTGAACCTGCTCTTTTATATTCCAGTTTTACAAATTTTGTTATTTCATCAATACTGGCGATAGTACGCAACACATATTGCTCAAATGATATAACCCTGTTTGAATTTTGCAGAATGCTGCCTGCTATTGCATCACTTCGCTGCAACCGTATCTGGTTTATTACAGCTATCCATATTACGAGTATAAGTAAAATGCTACTGGCAATGGTGATTAGGTTAATGCTAAAATTTTTTCTAATAGCTATTTCCTCATGCCCGTAAGCTTTTTTAATTGTCATTGTGTAACTAAACGATTTCAGTATTTAAAAATTGCAATGTAAAAACGATCAGCTGGTATAAATGTTTTTATTAACGGATGTAACGGGATTATAATTCTATAAACACATTTCATGTGTCCCGCTTACTTGACTAAGTTACTCACTAATTTAATATAGATATATTTCTACACTAAACCTGCCGGAATACAATAATTTTGTGCTTCATTTTTATTAGTTACCATGATTAAAATTTTATTGGCAGATGATCACGCCATCATAAGGGCAGGATTAAAAATATTCATTGAAAACACTATTGCCCATTCAGTAATTGATGAGGCTGATGACGGTGACTGTGCCTTTGAAAAAATAAAAAAAAATGATTATGATTTGGTGATACTGGATGTTAACATGCCCGGCACAGATTCTTTTGGGCTGGTTAATAATATACTTGCACTTAAGGCTGATTCAAAAATTTTAATGTTTAGCATGAATGCTGAAGAAGTGTATGCAAAAAAATACTTACAGCTTGGTGCAAAAGGCTATTTAAGCAAAGCCTCATCAGAAGATGAAATAACAAAAGCATTAAACACTGTATTAGATAATAAAAGATACATCAGTGCCTCCTTAAGCCAATCATTAACAGAAGATGCTTTGGGTAGAAAACCTGAAAATCCTTTTGATTCCCTATCGCCACGGGAATTCGAAATTGTGCAGCATCTTGTGCGGGGTGAATCCTTGTCAGAAATATGCGATAAATTAAATCTTCATGCCTCTACAGTAGGTACACATAAAGCACGAATTTTTGAAAAACTGGGATGCTCTAATATTATTGATATAAGCCAACTGGCTAAAGTGCATAAGGTAACTGCATAAATAAAATGCAAATAGCAATGGTGATGTTACTCACTTCTTACTATTTGCACTCAGGTATTCTTCTTATAGGAATCTTTTCATAGACAAGCAATTACAAATATTTTTTTCAAGCAGAATTTTGGTGTAGTAATAGGAGTAGTTACGGGCAGTTTTTTTTTCTACATTATATAAATTTTCTGCCTCCCTTATTATAATTTGGCCGTAATTGTATGTAACTCAGCGCTTGCAAAGGTTTTCTCCACTATTTCTGTTTTTGTTTTTTTGCTGTTATGCGATAATTCCAGATAACCTAGTGTAGGTATTGCCATTACTACAATAATTACCATTAAAGCATACATTGTTTTTTTAAAATTTACCCAAAAAGAGCTTTCAGTTGAAAAAGTTTGTGTGTTCATTTTTTTATTTTTTTAGTTAAGTATTAATTTGATAACACAAAGCTATGCTTTTGCCATGTTCTATGTAATACATAGTACATTGAATGGCATAATACCTTTATAACTGGCTATAATTTGCTGTTGAGTGGTGCAACCAATTATTGATAATTAAAAACTAAGACGATGCTAATGGAACTTTACGACATTATTAAAAATACCTTTTGCAGGGTATTGTAATCGCCTTAAACACAATGTACTTTGCACTATGTTTACAAATTATAAACAGGTTTTGCATACACAGAAATTATCCTTTACATTTATGCAGATTTTTACTACAGCCTTAATGAAACCAATACTAACCTTTCTTCTTCTATTTGCATGCGTGGCCAATGTTACAGCCCAGGAATCTAATAAAATTGCATTAATTGTAGCTATTTCTAAATATCCTGCTGCTTCAGGCTGGGGAGAGTTAAGTTCATCAAACGATGTTAAGCTGATAAAAGATGCCTTAATCCGCCAGGGTTTTAAAGAGCAAAACATAACGGTAATTACAGATAAGCAGGCAACCTTGGCCGGCATAACAAATGCTCTGGATGTAAATCTTATACAAAAAGCAAAGCCGGGAGATGTGGCAGTATTTCATTTTTCAGGCCACGGGCAACAGATAGAAGATGATAATGGAGATGAAGGTGATGCACTGGATGAATCGATAGTGCCATATGATGCTCCTGCAGAATACCGGCCAGGTGCAATAAAACATTTAAGAGATGATTTGTTAGGAGAAAAATTAGCACAGCTGAGAACAAAGCTTGGCACAGCAGGAAATTTACTTGTTGTAATTGATGCCTGCCATTCTGGTACTATGACGAGGGGAGTAGGAACTACACGTGGTACATCTCAAATTTATGCAAGCCCGTCTTTTAAAACAAAACAGGGAACGGTACGTACACTTAGCGATAATTCATTTAATATAATTAACGAAACAAAAGGCATGGCGCCAATGGAATGTTTTTTTGCTTCGTCTCCGCAGGAGCAAAACCAGGAAGCTGTTTTACCCGATGGCTCAGGTGCCGGTTCATTATCGCTTGCATTTTCAAGGGCATTGGCTAACGCAGATAAAAACACCAGCTACAGGGGTTTATTTGATAATATAAAAGTAGAAATGAGCTCACTCGTATCCCGCCAAACACCTTTGGCAGAAGGCGAACTTGATTATACATTATTTGGCGGCACTGCCTTGGGTAAGCCGCAATATTATATTATTCAAAAAGATGCAAAAACAAATGTGCTGTCTATTTCTGTTGGCAAAATCTTCGGGGTGTTTAATCATACTACTTTAAAATTATATAAGGCCGACACAAGAGATACATCTGCCGTAAAGCCTTTGGCAACCGGCATTATAACCAATGCATCAGAATATGCATCAGAAATTAAGCTGGATAAAAAACTGACTGATGCAGAAATAAAATCTGCCTGGGTTTATCTTGATGAAATAAATTTTGGCGACCTCAGTGTAAAGGTTAAGCTGGATATTGCGGATGCTGATCTTAAGAAAAATATAGAAAGAGCCTTTACTAATATTAAGCAGGCAAAACTTTCTGATAATGCTGCAGACCTTTATGTAATCAGCGGAATGAACAAGTATTCTGCGGACTCCGTTTATTTAATAAATGCTGGTGAAATGGTTATCTGGCAGAATGATAAAAAAATTGGCGCAGATAAACTTTACGAAAACCTTTCCGTTAAAATTGGTGATTATGCAAGGGCGAAATACCTGCGCAACCTTTCTTTATCCAATGTCGTATATAAAGTTTCGCTGCAGTTTGTGCCACTTAAATGCGTTGCAGATTGCGGTACGCCACGCCTCGCAAAATACCAGGATGATAATATAAAAAACAAAATGGATGCTTCGGGTAATATTACTTTTAAAGATGGCGATAAATTTCGCCTGAATATTATAAACCACAGCGATCAAAAAAGATTGTATTATACAGTATTGGATATTCAGCCTGATAATGAAGTGAATGTTTTAATACCCGGCAAAAGAGATCAGCCCGAAGATTTTTTAATCTCTCAGGAAGACACCATAAAACTTGAAAAAATATTTACCATCGGACCTCCATATGGCACTGATGTTTTAAAAATAATTGCATCTGATGTGCCTCTTGATTTGAGAAACATTTTTGAAAGCCGCGGTAAAACGGCAGGCACCAGAGGCAGAGGTAAAAATCCTTTTGAAACAATTATGGAAGGCACATTTAATGCAGAGGGTACTAAAACACGAGGCCCAAAAGAAGAGGCGATACAGCCGGATGCTGTAAACATTATGACGATTCCTTTTCACATTGTAAAGTGATAAGCAATCATCATCACCAACGGAATTATTATTATTTATATTTTCTAATTTAAAAACAAAAAAACAATCATGAAAAAATTACTATTTATGGTTATTGCGGTAATGGGTTTAACCCTTGCCTTTCAAAACCAGGGTTATGCCCAAAAAACTATGGCTAAGAAAAAGGTCATGGTGTACGGTAAATCAGGCGGTGGTGATATGGATATGACCACACCCTCTGAGGATAAGGTTCGCCCTAAATCTAAAAAAAGAGGTTATTGCTATTTGTACCTTGATAACTTTACCGGTTATTACGTTGATGTTTGGGTAGAAAACCAATACCAGGGACGTCTTTCTCCATATGCAACTTCAGTTCGTTTTGATGTATGGACACCCGGTAATTGGACAAAGTGGTATGCTAAATCTGCAGGCGGATCTTACTATTGGTCAAACGATAGTTATTGCAACGATAGCAGGGTGTTTACCATTAATTTAAAGCAATAATAATTTAATTTGCAATTAGCGAAAGGTATAAATGTTATGTTTATACCTTTCTTTTTTTAAGCCATAATTTTTTACAATATCAATGCAGCAAAAAAAAGCAAATCACAAGTGGGAATATCTGCTGATAAATTTTTTCATTTTTTCCGGCATCGGTATATTGTCATTTCTGCTTTTTAATACTTCAGTTTTTAACCAGTTTACACAAGCTTTTAAAGACTTTACTTTAACGGATATATATTACAACAACATTATTAATAAAGATAAAATTTATAAAGGACCCCTTGTTTTAGTTAATGTTGAAAACAAAAGCCGGGAGGAAATTGCTTTTATTTTACAAAGATTACAGGAAGGAAAACCCAAAGTAGTTGGTATAGATATTATTTTTCCCGATAAAAAAGATTCAGCCGGAGATGAAATGCTGAAGCAGTCTTTAGCAAAATATAATAATCTTGTTTTGCCTTATATCGCTTCATTTAATAATACTGAAGAAGAAATAAAAAACCATCCATACTTCAACACAGCTTCAAATGCTTTTGTAAACCTTGTTGGCGAACAACGGGAATTTTCTACTGTGAGATATTTTTATCCTGAATACAATAAAGTGTCTGCTTTTGCCACAGCTATTTTACAAATGTATGATGATGATAAAGTAAAATATTTTAAAAAACAGGGGCAGCAAAAAACAGAGATAAGATATTACGGTAACCTGCAAAATTTTGTTTATCAAACTTTTGATGAAGTAATGGATCCTGCTTATGACGTACAAACGCTAAAAGATAAAATTATTATTCTGGGTTATTTGGGCACACCCGGCAATACCAATGTAGCACTGGATGAAGATCTTTTTTTTACACCTTTAAATACAAGACTTTCGGGCCGCAGTTACCCTGATATGTACGGGAGTGTGATTCATGCAAATATTATAAGAATGGCGCTGGATAAAGATTACCTCTACACATTTCCTAAATGGATCAACTGGCTATTGGCATTTTTGTTAAGTTGGGTTCTGCTTCCTTATTTTATAAAGTACTGGGTGCATAAAGCAGTTTGGTTTCATTTATTTATTATGTTTATACAGGTTACCATAAGTATGCTGTTTGTTTTTTTAACTATATTATTATATGCGAAAGCTAATTTAAAAATTGAATCGTCTGCAGTATTGGTCGCAGTGATGTTAGCGGGTGATTTCATCTTGTTTTATGATAGCATTGTTCAATTTTTAAAACACAAACTAAAATGGAAATTTCACTCAATATTTTTTGAAGGTGCACATTAATATAAAATATATCATATTGTTTTTTATGTTGCTGAATATAAAAGTTTCAGCACAAAAAAATCTTGTTATTTATCATGTAGAAGGTAATGTAAATGTTATTACCAGCAACAAAAATACTGTGGCAAAAAGAGGTGTTGTGCTGGTAAAAAATAATTCTTTACAGATAAAACAAAATGCAACCTGCATGTTGATAGAGCAAAGCGGAAAATCTTTACAGGTTAACAAGGTGGGCATTTACACTTACGATAAACTCGTGCAAATGTTTTCTGCCGCAGCAGATGGTGGAGTGTCATCCAAATTTTTCAGCTATGTATATAAAAATATGTTTGCAGATAAAAAAGATGATAAGCTCTCTATTACACCGGTGGTTTTTCGTGGTGAAGAATTGATGCGCCTGCCTGCAAACAATACCATCATTATATCTGATGTATTTACAATGGGGTGGAAAAAACCGGCTGGCAAAATTCCCGTTAATGTTTTAATATGGAATAGGGTAGAAGAGAAAATATTAGATACAGTTTTAAAAAATTCCATTTCGTTGCAGGTAGATATCGAAAAA
>JBKJLG010000272.1:0-14676 GCA_046596995.1 Chitinophagaceae bacterium | reverse complement strand
GTGATGAGCCTTTTGTTCCAAAATCATATCCACCTTTTTCGTGAGATTTTGTAAGAAGATCGCCAAAGGTTGCGCCAAACGGACGTGTTAAAACAAAAGCCATCCAAAATAAAGCTACTCTTGAAATTTTAGTAAAAAAATACGCAAGGATGATTAAAATCAGTACAAAAGAGATCAGCAGAGCACTTCCGCCAAAGCCCAGCCCTGAATCATCGGCTAAAAAATCACCTAACGCAGTACCCAGTGTATTTGAAAATAAAATAGCTGCCCAATAAAAACCTTCGCCTCTTATGGATTTGATGTTGGTAACCGATAATGATTTCTCTGTTATGCGCCATAGTATTAAAATTAAAATTAAAATGCATACAAGTATAAGCGAACCTGTTGCATAACCCAGCCCCAATGTACGATCCATATAATCTGACATGGTAGTGCCGGCAGTACTGGTGGCTACTATTACTGCCCAATAAATTGCAGGGATATATTTTTTTACTATAAGCTGGCAAAAAAGCATAATAACAAAAAATCCAAAAAAAATAATTGTGCTTATTGCGTATCCCACTCCTAACGTTTGCGCCAGCAGATCGCCTCCGGTTTCGCCTAATGTGGTCGCTATTATTTTCATTATCCAGAATAAAAGCGTTAACTCAGGGATCTTATTCCAAACCCTTTCATGGGAGGCAGATAAATTTTGCATATTTATATTTTGAAATGTATGTTAACAACGATAATGCCACGATAGATGTAAATAAAAAAGCCCTGAAAGTCAATACTATCAAGGCTTATAATTTAATCAGTGCCCGGAACAGGAATCGAACCTGCACATCCTTGCGAACGGCAGATTTTGAGTCTGCTGCGTCTACCAATTCCGCCATCCGGGCAAATAATGTTTGACGGTCTCCGTCTGACATTATTAAATGTGACATCCTTTTTTATAGCCAGACCGGAACGGTCAGGCTAATTTTGGGAGGCAATATTACGCATTCCCTCTAACCTCTCCAAAATCCGTTTCAGGTATTTCTTTTTAAAATGATAATCTTTCACCTGCAATAATTGTTCATTTGTGGTTGTATCCTCATTGTAATATTCTATAATATTTTGCACCCCATCATACAAATGTTTTTGTGCCTGGTTTACTTTTGTTTGTGTTTCTTCCAGAGATGAATCATCAATCTCCATCAGCGCTTCGTTTATTTCCATCATCTCCCCTAAAAATGCAGGCGACAAATCATATTTTTCATCATCGCCAAGCAGGCCTTTTAATTGCAAAAAATATTTTATTGTTTCATCTTCATTTTTAAAAATGTTGTAACCTTTATTTATCATGGAAGATTTTTCCAGCATGGCTGCTTTTACATCTTCATCAGCATTTGAAAAAAAATCAGGGTGATATTTTTTTTGCAGCTCAAAATATTTTTTTTGTACTGCTGCTTCGTCTATCGTTATACTTGCCGGTATATCAAATAATTCAAAATAATTCATTTGTAAATGTACCGATGAATTTTAAATGTAAATTGCCGCACATATTTTTTATAATGAAAATCGGTTTAATAAGAGAAGACAAAATTCCCGCTGATAACCGGGTGGCATTAACACCATCGCAATGCAAGTGGATACAAAAAAATTTTACTGATGTGGAAATACTTGCGCAACAAAGCGCCACACGCTGTTTTAGCGATAAAGAATATGTACAGGCAGGTGTTAAGGTTAAAGAAGATATTAGTGAATGCGATATTTTACTGGGAATTAAAGAAGTGCCTGTAGAAATGCTATTGCCCGGCAAAACTTATTTCATTTTTTCTCACACAAAAAAATTACAGCCTCACAACCAAAATTTGTTGCAGGCAGTTATTAAAAATAAAAATACGCTTATTGATTATGAATGCCTGGAACATGAGGATGGCACACGCATTTTAGGTTTCGGTTTTTTTGCCGGCATTGTTGGCGCACACAATGGCATGATGGCTTTTGGTCAGCGCACAGGTGCCTTTCATCTTAACAGGGTTAATGCGCAAAAAGATTTTCGTCATTTGATACATACTTATTTTGGATTAAAAATTCCGCCGGTTAAAATTGCTGTAACCGGCAGTGGAAGGGTGGCGCATGGAGTTTTGGAGATTATGAATTTAATGGGCATTCATGAAATTGAGCCGGATGAATACCTGTCAAGGAAATTTACCTATCCTGTTTATGTGCACTTAAAAGGCGCTGACTTGTATGAGGAAAAAAATAAAGCAAAATACAATCGTCCCGATTTTCATGCACATCCTGAAAAATATAAAAGTCTTTTTACAAAATATATTTTTGAAACAGATATTTTGATGAACGGCGTTTATTGGGAAGAAAATGTTCCACGCCTTTTTGAAAAAGAGGACATACAAAAAATGGATTTTAAAATACAAACCATAGCGGATATTTCAGATGACTACCAGGGTTCGATACCCATAAATATTGGAAATGCTACCATTGAAAACCCGGTATATGGGGTTGATAAAAAAACCTTTGCAGTTACTGAGCCCTATTTGCAAAACAGTGTAGATGTAATGGCAGTGGGTAATTTGCCGAATGAATTACCGAGAGATGCATCCAGATATTTTGGGGAGCAACTGATAAAATTTATTTTAGAAGATGTTTATAATGGTGGTTCTAAAATTTTAGACAATGCAACTATTGTAAAAAGAGGCAAATTAAATCCCCTTTATAATTATATGAAAGATTATGCAGGTTCTTAAATAAGGAATAAGAAATAAGGAAAGAAATAAGGAAAGGAATAAGGAATAGGGAATAAGGAATAAGGAATTGAAGGCGATCGTTTATAGATACAGATAATAATCTTTCAGAAGTTTTGAAAATTCTTTTGTATAGTTTCCTTCCTCATTTTTAATAATTAATTCAGCTGCGGTTAAATTCATTTTCTTTTTTGTGAAAAATAATATACTCCGGAAAAAATTGTGGTAAGGTGTTTGTTTTATAATAACTTTTACCTGCAGATAAAAATTATTTACTTCAGCAAGTTTTATAAATTCATCTGATCGGTTAAATGGTAAAAGCACTGCGAAGTATCCACTTGGTGATATATTCTTTTCTGCAATTTTGATAAGATCAATAAATAACAAACCGGCATTGTGTTTGGCAAGGTTTTTATTTTTTGTAGCTGATAAAAGGTCACTCTCAAAAAATGGAGGGTTGGAAATTATAAGATCATATTTTTTTTCGTAAACAAATTCTTTTGCATCTGCATTAAAAACTTTTAGGCGATTGTTCCACGGCGAGTTGCTAAAGTTTTCCTGCGCCTGATTAAATGTATTCTCTTCAATTTCGATAGCATCAATTTTTATTGTAATATTTTTTTGTGCCAGCATTAAGCTCAACAAGCCTGTGCCTGTGCCAATATCAAGGCAATTATTTATTGCTAACTTATCTGCAATAATTTCATTTGCAACCCAAGCCCCAAACAGGCAGGCATCAGTGCAAACTTTCATGCTGCATTTATCCTGCTGAATAATAAATTGCTTAAACTGGAAATAATTGTTGGGCAAGGTGTTAATTTTAAAATGCAAGTTCTGCTCTTGCAGAGGGTGTTACTGAAAGATCTGTAAAATCTTTTTCTAAGTATTTATAATACGCTGTAATGGCTATCATTCCTGCATTGTCTGTACAATATTCAAAAGATGGAATAAAGGTTTTCCATCCCAATTTTTCTCCCAATAGTGTAAAAGAATTTCTGAGTCCGCTGTTGGCGCTTACCCCGCCTGCAATACAAATATTTTTTATACCTGTTTCTGCGGCAGCTTTTTTTAATTTATTTAGTAAGATGGAAACAATGCGGTTTTGGATAGATGCACAAATGTCCTGCAGATTTTGCTCAATAAAATTTTCCTCTTTTTGTTTTTCCTGTATAAAATAAAGTATGGCAGTTTTTAATCCGCTAAAGCTAAAATTTAACCCGGCAATTTTGGGCTCTGGAAATTTAAACCGATCGGGATCACCATTTTTTGCATATTTATCAATAAGTGGCCCGCCGGGATAAGGTAAATTTAAAAGTTTGGCGCTTTTGTCAAAAGCTTCGCCGGCTGCGTCATCAAGCGTTTCCCCAATTACTTGCATTTGCGCAGTGCTTGTGCACAAAACAATTTGTGTATGTCCGCCACTAACGGTTAAACATAGAAAAGGAAATTCAGGCTTATCATCTGCTATTAAATTTGCCATAACATGCGCCTGCATGTGATGCACTGCAATTAGTGGTTTATTAAAAGATAAAGCCATAGATTTTGCAAATTGAGCACCCACTAATAAAGACCCGATCAATCCCGGAGCTTGTGTAAATGCAAAGGCATCAACCGCAGATAATTTAATGTCTGCAGTTTTTAAAGCTTCTTCTACAACAGGTACAATGTTTTGTAAATGCGCCCTGGATGCAAGTTCCGGCACAACACCACCATATTTTTCGTGTACAGCCTGTCCCGCCACAATGTTGCTTATTATTTTACCATCCCTGCAAACAGCAGCAGCGGTGTCATCGCACGAAGATTCAATTGCTAATATCGTAATCATTTTTTTTATTTGCTTCTGATAGCAACAACAGGATCAAGCTTTGCAGCAATTGATGCCGGAATAATGCCTGCTAAAATTCCTATTGCAATACAAATTGAAATTGCCAGGCTTAGTATGCCAGTAGAAATAAAAACCGGAAAATTAAAAACGTTGGTTAATACTACAGTTAACAGGTAAACCAATAGCAGCCCCATCAGTCCGCCTAAAATGCAAATGATGGAAGCTTCCAGTAAAAACTCAAGCAAAATGCTTTTGCTTTTTGCGCCAACAGCTTTTTTTAAACCTATCATTGCCGTTCTTTCTTTTACTGTTACAAACATTATGTTGGCAATACCAAATGCCCCAACAATAAGGCTAAGTAAGCCAATTGCCCATCCACCAATATTTATGCTGCCAAAAATTGAACTTACCTGCTCACTAAAACCATTTACATCGTTTAATGAAAAATCATCTTCTTCCTTAGGGCTTAATCTTCTTATGCCTCTCATCACACCTTTTAACTCGTCTTTCAATGCAAGCACACTTACATTTTCTTTCCCTTTAACCATTATAAAAGGTTCCGATCTTTTTTCATCAAATATTTTTTTGCAAAAGCGGTAGGGCAGCATTACGCAATTATCATAATTCCAACCTACAAAATTTTGACCTTCTTTTTTTATCACCCCAATTATTTTAGCCCTTTTATTTTTTACACTTATTTCTTTTCCCACCGCATTTTCAGGCTTGCCAAATAAATTGGTTGCATTATCAAAACCTATTAGTAAAACATTATTGCCCGAAAAAAATTCTGAGGCAGAAATATACCTGCCGTATTGAATGACTACATTCTGTATGCTGTTCTGTTCCTCAGTAACGCCATATACCGTTACACTTTGCAGCACACTTGTTTTGTATTCTACATTAGCAATACTGCGTATGTTGTAAGCTACGTTAGAAACCAACTGGCTGCGTTGTTTTATAAATTCTATTTCTGCATATTTTGGTGAAGGACGGTTTACGAATTTCCAGTAGGGGTAATCAGCACCGCCACTGTATTCCCATTTATCAATATAAATCGTATTGCTGCCAAGTCCTTTAATTTCATTTTGAATATTCATCTCTAAACTGTTAACAGTTGCCAGTACCCCGATGATGCAAAAAATTCCAAAAGAAATTCCGGTAAGAGATAATGCGGTTCTTAATTTATTTACCATTAACTCCTGCATGGTAAGGCGTAAAGAATTGCCCAAAATAGTCAGCATGGTACGCATGGCGCAAATTTAAGCAATTAGTGAAGTAATAATTTACCGTACATAATTATAGTACCTGTTATAAAAACGAACTTTATCTTTACAATTAATATTCTTTCTTGATACATTCTGCTGAAAATTTGCGGCTGCAAAAAATTGTTACAGGCATTGCTATTGTTTTATTTTTTGTAAAGATGATCGCATGGTATATTACCAATTCGGTTGCAATACTTACTGATGCTTTGGAAAGTACGGTGAATGTTGTAGCAGGGCTGATTGGTGTTTACAGTCTATATCTTTCAGGAAAGCCAAAAGATGAAAATCATCCTTACGGGCATGGAAAAGTTGAATTTATTTCTGCAGCTATTGAAGGCACTTTAATTTCTGTGGCTGGCTTTTTAATTGTTTACCAGGCGGTAGTAAATCTTTTGCAGCCACACACTATTCGCAAATTAGATTACGGAATTATTTTAGTGGCTGTTACGGCATTGATAAATTACATAGCAGGCTCCATTTGTTTACGCACGGGTACAAAAAATAATTCGCTGCCGCTTATTGCCAGTGGCAGGCATTTAAAAACAGACACATGGTCAACCGTAGGAATTATTGCAGGTTTGATTGCATTGTATTTCACTAAACTTACCTGGCTGGATAGTGGTGTGGCGATCGTTTTTGCCTGTATTATAATTTATACGGGTTATAAAATTATCCGTACATCAGTTGCAGGGATAATGGATGAGGCAGATATTGTATTGCTGAATAAGCTGGTTGATCTTTTAAATGCAAACCGCAGAGAGAACTGGATTGATCTGCATAATTTAAGAATAATAAAATATGGCGCAACACTTCACATGGATTGCCATTTAACTGTGCCTTGGTATTTAAACGTGCAACAGGCGCATGAAGAAATTGAAGCACTTGCAGGTCTTGTAAAAAATGAATTTGGAGAAACAGTTGAATTGTTTGTTCATTCAGATGGATGCCTGGAATTCTCTTGCAAGATATGCAACAAGCATGACTGCCTTGTACGCCAGCATAATTTTGAACACAAAGTTTTATGGACGATTGAAAATATTTCCAAAGATTCAAAGCATCGTTTACAAAATGCTAAAACAGCTTAGCCACACCAAAGGCGGCGGAAGCGGCCACAGCACCTATCATAGTAACCTTTGCTGCACCCCACAATGCGTTAACGCCGGTTATTCTGCTTTTAAAATATCCGAAAACAAAAAGACAAATAAGTGTTGCTATTACAGAAATTTTTAATGCTTCTGCAGAATCTTCAATAAAAAAATACGGGCTTAATGGTATTATGCCGCCTGCAATGTAGGATACGCCAATGTTTAAAGCACTTTTTGTTGCACGCTTTGGGTCAGGTTCATCAAGTCCGAGTTCATACTTCATCATAAAATCCACCCAGTTTTTTTTATCTTTTGCAATTTCTTCCGTGGCTTTTTCCTGAATATCTTTACTTAAGCCCATGTTCATAAAAAATTCTTTTACTTCCTGTTTTTCTATGTCGGGCACGCTCTCCACTTCATTATACTCTCTTTTTAATTCACTTTTATAATGATCCTGTTCTGTTTTTCCTGCAAGATAACCGCCTAATCCCATGGCAATACTACCTGCTGCAATCTCTGCTATTCCTGCAATTACAATTATACTGCTGCCTGTAACTACACCGCTTAAACCCGCGGCTAAAGCAAAGGGCACTGTAAGCCCGTCACTCATTCCAATAACAATATCTCTTATAAAATTTGAGCTTTGCAGGTGTTCTTCGGGGTGATAATAGTGTGAGTGTGAGGGCATTATTTTTATAGCTTTTTTACCGGCAAAGTAAAGCAAAATACAGTTCCATTTTTTTTATTGCTTTGTGCAGAAATATTTCCTTGGTGGCGCTTAATAATTTCTTTTGAGATGAATAACCCTAAACCAAGCCCGGGAAAAGTTTCCCTGTTTTCTCCGCCAACTCTGTAAAAACGATCAAACACATTTTGTAGCTGCACTTCAGGAATGCCTATACCAAAGTCCTGAACGCAAAAGTTTACATTTTCATTATTAACAGATGAGGAAATAATAATTTTATTTGCTTCAGGTGAATATTTTATGGCGTTTGAAATAAGGTTGGTAATAACCTGGCCAATCCTATTTCTATCCCCTGATACAATTGGTGATTTTGAAAGTTTAGTAACAATTTTATGTGAGATAGTTGTCCGTTGCATTTCTTCTGCTATTTCCAGCGCCAAATCATTAATATTAAAATCTTCTAAATTAAAAATTAGCTGTCCGTTTTCAATTTTTGTGGTATCTAGTAAATCAATTATAAGTTGAGTTAATTTATCAATTTGGTTATTCATTTTACCAAGGAGATCGGATGCCTGCTTATTGCCTTCTTTTTCAAATTTCATTTGAAGTATTTGAGTAAAACCTTTCAGGCTGGTTACAGGAGTTTTTAATTCATGCGAGGCAATACTCATAAATTCATCTTTTTGCTCAAGTGCTTTTTTCTGATCATCTATATCAGTATTGGTTCCAATCCATTGTATTACTTTGCCTTCATTATCTTTTACAGGGTAAGCACGTGTTAGAAACCAGCGATATATTCCGTCTGATCTTTTAAGTGGAAAAGTCAACTCAAAAGGGTCATCTTTCCCCCAGGCCTCTTTCACAAAATTTAGTACTTTTTCAATATGATCAGGATGATGAACTTTATCCCAGCCCCAGCCTTGCATCTCTTCCAGCGTTGTGCCTGTATAATCGTACCAGCGCTGATTGTACCAATATATCCAACCATCCGGGTTTGCAATCCAGGCTAACTGCGGAATGGAGTTGGCAATGTTGCGGAATTGTACTTCGCTTTCGGCAATTTTTTTGCGGGCATTTACCTGTTCTGTAACTTCGTAAGCAAACATTATTACGCCTTCTGTTTCTCCCCCTAAATTTTTGTAGGCCTGGCAGATATAATTTACATAAATGGGATGCAGTTTGCCATCGTTATTTTTATTAATTTGTACCAAAGTTTCTTTACCGATAAATGATTCCCCGGTTTTATAAACATTTTCTAAAATTTCTAAAAACCCCTGGTCTTCTATTTCCGGGAAAACTTCTCTTACTGTTTTGCCCAGAAGATTTTTTTTTCCGGTAATATGTGAATATTCTTCGTTAGCTAATTCATAAATATGTTGCGGCCCTTTTAAAATACAATATGATGCGGGCGCCTGCATAAAAAAATTGTGAAGCAGTTGGCGTTCATTAATTAATTCACTAGATTGCTGTTGTATTTTTTTATCAAGTGCCTCGTTCGCTAAAAGAAGATCATTAAGTTCTGCACGAGTTGTTTCTAATTCATCATAGTGAATATTCATTGTGGGCACTTCAATGGAAAGTTTATGCTCTACAATAGCAAGCAGCGATATAAGATGATCCGCAATCTTTTCCATACCTGTTAACCCTTTACGAGCCTCATCTTGTTTTCCTTCTTTGTACTGTGCAATCAGTTCTCTTGCGGAATTATGAATATCAGCGTGCACTTTTTCCAGGTCCAGCATTTCTGGTATATGCCCATAAGCTTTTAGAGCATGATTGTAGATCCACTTACCAACTGCACATTCGTAATGTGATAGCACAGGAGTTTCATCAATTAATTCTGAGCCGTATAAAATTGAACGAAGTTTGGATTTGAATAAAAGATGTTTGGCTTTAGCCTGTTCAAAATCCAGGTGAATATTGGTAATTGTTTCGTTAGTGTCTTCCATCTGCTTTATACTCAAGCCTTTTATTTTTAAAGATATAAATTCTGAAACAAATTATTTTAAACCCAAGTTACAAGCAGATAGTAGCAGTAAAATTAAATAAAATCAAATTCATAATTTATCTTAAGATTAAAATAATACACACCTTAAAATGGTTAGTGCATGATAGATTTAGTTTAATCAAGTATTGATAAGCTATTGGCAATAATAGAAACGCTTTCCTTTAATTGTTGCTTTGTAATATTTAATGGGGGAGAGAAGCGGATCTTATCACCATGAGTAGGCTTAGCCAACAAACCATTTTCTTTTAGCTCAAGGCACAGCTTCCACGCTGCATTTTTATCGCTGTGATTTATTTCTATTGCATTAAACAAACCTTTTCCTCTTACTTCGGCAATGTGGGGAGAATTCAATTTTTTTAATTCACTCCTAAATAGATTGCCCAGCACCTCTGAATTTGCAGCAAGTTTTTCTTTCTTTAATAATTTTAGTGCGATAATAGCAACCTTACATGCCAGCGGGTTTCCACCATAAGTGCTGCCATGCTCACCGGGTTGTATGGTTAGCATTATTTCGTTGTTGGCTAAAACAGCGCTAACCGGCAAAGTGCCACCACTTAACGCTTTGCCTAAAATTAAAATATCAGGCTTAACCTTTTCATGGTCGCAGCAAAGCATTTTACCTGTGCGGCACAATCCGGTTTGTATTTCATCTGCAATAAATAATACATTGGCCTCTTTACAATATTTTTTTGCTTTAGATAAATAACCCTCGTCTGGAACAATTACTCCGGCTTCGCCTTGAATTGGTTCTACTAAAAAGCCGGCAACATTCTCTTTTTGCAAAGCATTTTGCAAAGCCGGCAGATCGTTATAAGGAATTACTTCAAACCCCTGCGCAAATGGGCCGTAATTTTTTTTAGCTGAAGGATCGGTGCTGAAAGAAATTATCCCGGTTGTTCTGCCATGAAAATTATTTTCACAAACAATAATTTTTGCTTTATTTTTTTCAATTCTCTTTACCTGGTATGCCCATTTCCGACAAAGTTTTAACGCAGTTTCAACTGCCTCAACACCTGTATTCATCGGCAATACCTTATCATAGCCAAAATATTTTGTAATAAATGCTGCGTATTCACCCAGCACATTATTGTAAAATGCCCGGCTGCTAAGCGTTAGCTTTTGCGCTTGTTTTATAAGCGTTTTTATAATTTTTGGGTGACAATGTCCGTGGTTAACTGCTGAATAAGCGCTAAGGAAATCGTAATATTTTTTGTTATCAACATCCCAAACAAAAACACCTTTGCCTTTGTTTAAAACAACAGGTAAAGATTTATAATTGTGTGCATTGTATTTTTCTTCAAGATCAAAAAAATATTTGCTTTTTTTAACAGACATATAAAACTATTTGTATTAATAAATAAACGGCAATGAAAAGGAAAAGTATGGGGCGATATGGTTATGCCTTGTGATCGAGAAAATCAAGATTGAAATGCAGAAAGTGTATTATGTTTTTTATTCTCATCAAAGTGGCCGTAAGGTATAATTTTTTTGCGAGGCTAAAAAATTCGTAAAAATTCGGAATTTAGAAATGCTTCTAAACTAAATGATCTTATAAAAATATTTAAAATTTTGTGCAATTGAAATAGTGTGATCTTTTTTAAATATCCCAAATACCGTACTGCCGCTGCCAGAGAGGCTTGCATAAATGGCTCCCATATGATACATATCTTCTTTTATGTTTTTTATTTGAGGATGGGTGGAGAAAACAGGAATTTCAAAATCATTTTTCAAATCATTTTTCCAGGTATCAACAGGCTGCGTGATAATATCTTTTACCATTACTTTCGATACGGATGGAACAACTTTAGAGAAAGCCCACGCAGTGCTTATGTGTATTCCTGGGTTTATCAATAATATTTTGTATGCTGAAAGGTCAATATTTAAAGGCTTTAATATTTCTCCACGTCCGGTTGCAATGCAAGGTTTATTCATTAAAAAAAACGGACAATCACTCCCTAGTTGCAGCGCATAATCCTGCAATTTTTTCTCTGAAATATTTAAATTAAAAATTTTATTTAGCATTTGCAATGTAAAAGCTGCATCTGCACTTCCACCCCCCAAACCTGCACCTGATGGTATTGCTTTGTGCAGGTGCATTTGTATTGCCGGCAATTGGGAGAAATCTTTTTTTATTAAATCGTATGTTTTTAAGCACAGATTATTCTTATCATCTCCGGCAGGTAAACCGGTTATAGTAATTTCATTTATATTTTTTAAAGAGGGAATTATCTCCAATGCATCTGTAAAAGCGACAGGATAAAAAACAGTTTCCAGGTCGTGAAACCCATCTTGCCTTTTACTGAGAATTTGTAAGCCAAGATTTATTTTGCAATTGGGAAAAGTAATCATATTTGCCGGTTGCCAAGTTGCCGGTTGCAGGCAACATGTTTATTTCTTCCTTGTTTTTATTTCGTCTCTTATAGAAATTGCCTTGATGTAATCTTCGTGCTCAAGTACTTCATTTAAAAGTGTTTCCAGTTCCTGCAACGACAATTTTTTAAGATCATCTCTTGTGCCTGCATCGGTTTGCGAAACAGAACCCGTGCTTTTTATCTTCTTCTCATCATCTTCTATTAAAATTCCGGCACTGTCTAAAATATTATCATAAGTGTAAATAGGGCAGCCAAAACGTACGGCTAATGCCACAGCATCAGAGGTTCTTGAGTCAATTTCCACGGTATCATTGTCATTTGAGCAAACCAGCTTTGAATAGAAAATCCCTTCCTGCAGGTCATTAATTATCACCTCGTGCAGTTCAACATTAAAAGCCATCATAAAATTTTTCATCAGGTCGTGGGTAAGGGGGCGGCTGGGTTGCATACGCTCCAAAGCAACAGCGATTGCCTGGGCTTCAAAGCCGCCAATAACAATAGGCAGGCGACGTAAGCCATTCACTTCACCCAATACAACAGCATACGAATGTGTTTGAGTTATACTGTGAGATAAAGCAACAATTTCCAATTCTATTTTCTTCATAACCTATGACTGACTAAAGCTGCAAATATAAAAAGTTAATCGGTAAGGTGGTAATTAAATGGAGGGTAAAAAACGTTGATAAGGGAACTAATTATATAAAGAATTTTTAAAGGAATTGAAATAAATCAACTCATGTTCACCCAATGGTTAAGATATAATTTCCATATCTGAATTATATTCTTAAAACTTATAACTATATCCTAACCTGAAAACCTGTGTTTCGTAATAGTTGGTGCTGGATAGTTTGAAACCATTGCCATTTATTTCTTTCTTAATTCTTAGCGTATTAAAAATATCGCTTGCATTAAAAAACAACTCTCCTTTACTTTTTTGTATTTGTTTTTTTATACCCATATCTACAGAAAACCTTGTACCTATTTTGCCTTGCGGTATAATATCCGGCGCTAAATAAATACTTGTAATTTGTATGTCAGTCTGCTTTGGTAAGTGAAAAATACCATTGAGTTTTATATTGCCTGAAGTAAATGTTTCTTTATTTGCAGTGTACGTTGAAACTACCGGATATTTGTTTTGAACAGTAAAGGCATCTATGATATTTTGATAAATATTTACATTGGTATTAAAAGAAAATGCTTTTGAAAAATCGTGTTGCAAAACCATTTCAATACCTGTATTACTGCTATACCCTGCGTTTTGAAATACTGTATAAATTAAAGTGCTTGGTGGTGCTTGTGTTGCTATTCTTGTAATAGTTCCTTTTGTGCTGCGATGATATAATGCTGAATAGAAATAACCTTTTTTTAAATTGGTTTTATAACCCAACTCATAAGAATTTGTAAACTGTGGACGCAGACCAGGATTTCCAACTTTAATAATTTCGGCATCATCATATTTTGGGAAAATACGAATATCAACTTCGTTTGGTCTATCAACCCTTCTGTTATAAAACAACGAAATTTTATTTTGATCATTTATTTTATAGGCCAGCCTTACATTAGGAAACGGTTGTGTGTAATTGTAGCCATCACTTTTATAAGTGTTGTGGTTTGGGTTTACCTTATATTTCAAATCAACATATTCTACTCTTAAGCCAATTTCAGCTTCTATTTTTTTACTTTCAAAAACATAGTTGCCATATACCGCAGGAATAATTTCTGTGTAAGTTGCTGCACCTCCTGCGTTAATATCTAATGGAGAATTTAAGCCGGGCTTGAATTCCATATTAGTGGGAATATCCCGGTATCGAAATTTTAAGCCGCCTTCAATTCGTCCATATTTTAAGGGTCTCACATAGTCAAAATTAAAATCGGCAACGTGTTCGTCCGACAATAATTTAAATGAATCTAATCCTGTATAAGTAGGTAAAGTATTTACGAAATTATATTTTTCATCTTCTCTATGAAAAGTATAATTGAAACCGATATTTAGTAAATGCCCCGCCTGTTTAAATTTATGTTGAAAGGCTACTGACGCAACTGCGGTAGTTTTAAGTTCATCTTCTACAAATTGCCAAAGGCGTTGTCTATTAGAAAAATCTTTATTAAAAAAAGGCTGGTCGCCACGGTCAATTATTTTCTCTTTGCCGAATAAACCTGAAATAGTTAGAATATCATGGTTATTTATATTCCAATCAATTCCTGCTTTGGTAGTTACAAAATGGGTATTCCTGTTTCTTTTTGTTTGCTGGTTAATGATGGTACCATCATCAAAAGATCTGGTTACAAACTCATTTTTATTGAGTGTTTGGGTATATAACCAATCTGCCTGTAAAAAGGTATTCACTTTATTTTTTCGATAGTTTAATGAAAGTGAGGGATTGATTTTTGGCGTTGCCTGGTATTGCGGACGAATGGTTGGCAGATTTTCTTTTTTCTGCCACAACGCACCTAAGCCTGTAGTGAAGCCAACTTTGCCATTAAAGCCTTGCTGCTTATTTTTTTTGTAGATAATATTAATGATACCAGCGTTGCCGTTTGCATCGTATTTAGCGGACGGGTTGTTAATGATTTCGACTCTCTCAATGGCTGATGCAGGAATATTATCTAACCCTGTTTGGCTACCAAAGCCTGTTAGTGCAGTTTGTTTACCATCAATTAAAATGGCTACTTTATCGCTGCCCCTCAGTTCCACCTTCCCATCCTG
>JBKJLG010000079.1:0-3850 GCA_046596995.1 Chitinophagaceae bacterium | reverse complement strand
TTACTTAGAGATATTTATACAACGGGCATTACAGGCTCAACAGGTGCCGGACAAGGCTTGTCAGAAACATCTCATTTTTCCTGGCGTGCAAACAATATTCAACCTTATAAATCATTTACACATCAGCATCTTTCAGAAGTGCATGAGTCTTTAAATCAATTACAATCTTCATTTTCTTCCCCCACCGGGGGAGGTCAGCAGGGGGCTGTGAGGTTTATTCCATGGCGTGGGGATTTTACAAGAGGAATTTTTATCAGCTCACAAATGCATTGCGATTGGGAGTTAGCCGACTTAAATAAATTATATATAGATTTTTACAACGATCATCCATTTACGATTGTTAGCGATGAACCGATATCTTTAAAACAGGCAGTAAATAATAATAAATGTTTTATTCATCTTGAAAAAGTTGAGAATAAATTGGTAGTTCATTCCGCGATTGATAATTTATTAAAAGGAGCCAGCGGTCAGGCAGTTCAAAATATGAATTTGATGTTTGGTCTTGAAGAATCTATGGGCTTGAATTTAAAATCCGCCGGCTTTTAAAAATAATTTCTATGAATTTATTCGACGTCTATCCCATCAATAACATCAACATCGTAAAAGCAAAAGGCTCATACGTTTGGGGTGATAATGATGTAAAGTATCTAGATATGTACGGAGGGCACGCTGTAATAAGTATCGGTCATACAAACCCGCACTGGGTAAAGCGTATAGAAGATCAGTTAAATAAAATTGCATTTTATTCCAACTCAATACAAATTCCATTACAACAACAGCTGGCAGAAAAGCTTGGTAAAATTTCAGGCAAAGAAAACTATCAATTATTTCTTTGCAATTCCGGTGCTGAGGCAAATGAAAATGCATTAAAGCTGGCTTCATTTTATAATGGCAGAAAAAAAATAGTTGCTTTTACAAAAGCATTTCATGGCAGAACGTCTCTGGCAGTTGCCGCAACTGATAATCCTAATATTGTTGCGCCTGTAAATAAAACAGAAAATGTTGTTTTTCTTCCTTTCAATGATGAAAAAAGATTGGATGAATATTTTAATGATCATGGTAAAGAAATTTCTTCAGTAATTGTCGAAGGTATTCAGGGCGTTGGTGGAATTAATATAGCAACAGAATCTTTTTTACAAAAGATCCGGTGTTTATGCGATGAATACAATGCTGTATTTATTGCAGACAGCGTACAATGCGGTTATGGCAGAACGGGTAAATTTTTCTCACATGATTATGCAGAAGTAAATGCTGACATTTATTCAATGGCAAAAGGAATGGGCAATGGTTTTCCTGTTGGCGGAATTATTATTGCTCCGCATATAAAGCCTAAACATTTTATGTTGGGAACAACTTTTGGTGGCAATCAACTTGCCTGTGCCGCTGCCCTTGCCGTGTTAGAGGTTATGGAAAATGAACATTTAATGGAGAATGCCAAAAACATGGGTGAGTATATCATGAATGAATTAAAAAATATTCCTCAGGTGCAAAATGTAAGAGGCAGAGGTTTAATGATTGGTTTTGATGTGCCCGAAGAATTTAAAGACCTCAAGAAAAATCTTTTAAATAACCACCATATATTCACAGGAGAAGCAAAACCTAATGTAATTCGTTTGCTTCCATCTCTGGCATTAACTATTGAAGATGCAGATGTTTTTTTACAAGCAATTAAAGAAGAAATAAAATCGATAGTTTCATCAAACAACCTCGTAAATCAAGAATGAAAAAATTCACCTCTGTAAAAGATGTTTCTGATATAAAAGCCTTGGTTAAAAAAGCCTTGGAATATAAAAGCAATCCTTTTAAAGATAAGAGTTTAGGACAAAATAAGCGGCTTGGTTTGATATTTCTTAACCCCAGTATGCGTACACGTTTAAGCACACAAATAGCAGCACAAAATTTAGAAATGGAAGCAATTGTTTTCAACATTAACCAGGAAGGCTGGAGCCTGGAGTTTGAAGAGGAAGCCATCATGAGCGGCACATCTGTTGAGCATGTAAAAGATGCTGCTCCTATATTGGGAAAATATTTTGACATTTTAGGAATAAGAACATTTCCATCTTTAAAAAATCGTGAAGATGATTATAGTGAGTTATATATAAATCAGTTTATTAAATATGCAGGCATTCCTGTTGTCAGTTTAGAAAGCGCAACACTTCATCCATTACAAAGCCTTGCAGATATTATCACAATAAAAGAACATCTTCTCACTTCATCCCTCTCCACGAGTGGGGAGGGGAAGGGAGTGAAGGTTGTACTTACTTGGGCACCTCATGTAAAGCCTCTGCCACAGTGTGTTGCCAACAGTTTTAGTCAATGGATAAATGCATGGGGCGCTGTAGATTTTGTTATCACTCATCCTGAAGATTATAATTTGGATACAGAATTTACAAAAGGTGCAACCATAACAACCAACCAGGATCAAGCTTTAAAAGATGCAGATTTTGTGTATGTAAAAAACTGGAGCACATACAATGATTACGGAAAAATATATTGTAACGATCCGGGTTGGATGCTGACAAATGAAAAACTTAAACTTACTAATAATGCAAAGGTTATGCATTGTTTACCGGTGAGACGAAATGTAGAATTAAGTGACGAGATTTTAGATGGCAGTCATAGCATTGTGACACAACAAGCATCAAACCGGATTTGGGCTGCACAGGCTGTATTAAGTGAAATCCTTTCAAGATAATGGAGCAATTATTTGTCATAAAAATTGGTGGAAACATCATTGATGATGAAAAAAAACTTTCATCGTTCTTAAAAGATTTTGCTTCTATCAACGGGAAAAAAATATTAATTCATGGAGGAGGAAAACTTGCCACCAATATAGCACAACAATTAAACATTCCACAGCAATGGATTGATGGACGAAGAATTACTGATGCTGAAACATTAAAAGTAATAACCATGGTGTATGCAGGTTTCATCAATAAAAATATTGTGAGCCTGTTGCAATTTAATAACTGCAATGCGGTAGGATTGTCTGGAGCAGATGGCAACTTAATCCTTGCTCATAAAAGAACTTTGAAAGTCCGCTCCTTTGGAGAGGATTTAGGTGAGGTCATTGATTATGGTTTTGTTGGTGATATAGACGAGGTTAACAGTCAGTGGCTTATTAAATTATTAAATGACGATGTAACGCCTGTTATTGCACCGGTTACGCATGATAAAAAAGGACAACTGCTCAATACAAATGCAGATACTATTGCACAGGAAATTGCAAAGAGCATGGTAGAGAAATACTCTGTCACACTTGTTTATTGTTTTGAGAAAAAAGGCGTTTTGGAAAATGCTGAAGATGAAAATTCAGTGATCACCAAAATTGATCCTGATTATTATAAAGATCTTAAAAAGAAGCAAATAATTCATTCAGGCATGATACCAAAGCTGGACAATGCTTACGAAGCATTAGACAATGGAGTTAAAAGTGTTTTAATAGGTAAGGCAGAAGAACTTAATAATTTAATTGCTGGATCAGCAGGCACAACAATCGTAAATGGGTAAAGATTTAAATACGCTTCAACAAGATGCAATTCATCTCCTAAAAAAATTAATTGCTACACCCTCTTTTAGCAAAGAAGAAGAAAAAACAGCTTTCCTGATTAAAGAATTTCTGCAATCCAATAACATAAAAGCAGAAAGATTTTTAAATAATGTTTTTGCAAAAAATAAATATTTCGAAGAGGCAAAGTCAACAATACTTCTTAACTCTCATCACGATACAGTAAGGCCCAATAAGGGTTACACGTTAGATCCTTTTTCTCCAATTGAAAAAGAAAATAAACTTTTTGGCTTGGGCAGCAATGATGCAGGAGGTGCTTTAGTTTCTCTTATTGCTGCGTTT
>JBKJLG010000050.1:0-8024 GCA_046596995.1 Chitinophagaceae bacterium | reverse complement strand
ATACAAGAGTATTAGATTTAGTGGTTCTTAAATTCTCAGGATAGGGATCAGATTTATTAAACTGTATAAAAAAACTGTTGTAGTTAGTTTTCATTTTTTCGAAATTAGATAGTAGCTCATCATAAAACAATACATCATATGCATCATTTTTTGTTATAACCTTATATGCTTAAGTTTGATAATTATTAATAGGTTGCTCTATTACCAACTATATGCTGAGAAATACTTTTCTATTGTTATTTATTACAAGCTTCAGCCTGCATGTTTCCGGCCAAACCCGTATCATCAATCAATTAAAACAGGAAATATCCGTAGCGGCCACACCCGGCATAAAACTGCAACAGATTTTGGCGTTGTGTGATCAAAGGCAATCTATGAGTGCTGATACATTGTATAAATATGCATCAATGGCCAAAGAAATCAGCCTTACACAAAATAATATTTTCAATATTGCTTTGGCGGAATTTAATATGGCAAACTACCTTGTTAAGAAAGGCTTATTGGATACAGCTTTAAAAATTTGTGATAAAAATATTTTACTAATAGCTGACAAAAAAGGGAGTGCAGAAGCGTTGATGAAATTAACAGGCTTAAAAGCGCAAATATTAATAAAAAGCGGAAAATATAAAGAAGGGCTCACGGAAATTTACACGGTGCTTCGTTTGGCAGAAAAGAATAACGATATTCCTATGCAGATAGTGGCCAAAAATGGAATAGGGTGGATTAATATGGAAATGGATCAACCCTCAGAAGCACTCAAATGGTTCTTTAAAGCTTTAAGTACTACGGATAATAAAATGTATCATGAAAAAAATTGTAATATTTATTCAAATATTGCTGCCATTTATAAACAACTAAATCAAAATGATTCAGCTGAATATTATATAAAAATAGCCATCGATTTTTCACGCAAAATAGAGAACCTTTTTTTTCAGGCTAACAGCCTTGCTATACTTGCTGATATTTTTATTGCTACAAAGCGTTCAGCTTTTGCCGAAGCGCCATTGAATGAAGCCCTAAAGATCCGAAAACAAATAGGGGATCCTTTTTACATAGTATCTGATATGAGCCAGCTTGCAATTTATTATGCAAGTGTTAATGATACAGTAAAAGGGAAAGAGATTAGTATGGAAGGAATTAAAATGGCTCAAGAATTAAATATTTATTCCAAGTTGCCTTATCTGTATTTTGCCCTTGGCGAAAACTACAAAGCCGCCGGTAATTATTTGCAATACAGTAAAACACTTCAAGACATTATGGCTCTTAAAGATTCAATGTACACTGCAACCTCGGCTGAAGTAAAAGCAAATATGGAAACGCATTATCAACTGGAAGAAAAAGAAAATTTAATAGCAAGACAAAAGCTGGAGATTGTTAATAAAAATTTCCTTTTTTATGGTTCTATAGTTTTCCTGTTTTTAATTACTGTAATGGCGTGGCTTTTCTTTGCAGGTTATAAAAAAAATCAACAAATAAAATTACTTAAAATTCAGGGAGAGCAGAAGCAGGCTGAAGCAATAGCAGTAAGGTCTGCAGAAGAAAATGAACGCAAGAGGATATCAAGGGATCTTCATGATAATTTGGGTGCGTATGCCTCAGTTTTAATGGCGAATACCGAGCTACTCCAAAAGCAGGCTATAGAATATGGTATCGAAAAATCTATTGAAGGTGTTGCTGATAATGCACAAAATATCATTGGCTCCCTACAGGAAACTATTTGGGTATTAAATAATGATGTAATCACTATCACGGATTTTATTGACCGGTTTAAATTGTATGCAAGAAAAATGATGGAAAACTTTAAGCAGGTAAACATAACTTTTGATGAAATAATTGCTACAGATATTATTTTATCCCCGGCAGAGGCTTTAAATATTTTTAGGATAATGCAGGAAGCTTTACAAAATATTTTAAAACATAGCCAACCTCAAAATATTTCGGTTTCAGTGTTAAGCAGTACAACAATTATTATTTCAATAAAAGATGATGGACGTGGCTTTAATAAAAACAATATCAAGCATGGTAATGGATTATATAATATGGAGCATCGGGCTAAAGATGCCGGTTATCGGCTGAACATACTTTCAAACGATGCCGGAACAGAAGTGTCCTTGCAAAAAAATATTACACTAGCGGTATAATAATTAATTTTTTCTCAAACATCTTTGCAAAAAAACATGCCCGTTAAAATAGCTATAGTAGATGATAAATCAATTGTACGCAGTGCTATACGTGATAAATTATTTACTTCTACCGATATTAAGGTTGTTTTGGAAGCAGCCAACGGGGATGATTTTTTAGAGAAACTAAAAGACGGAAATAAGGAAAATTTTCCTGAAATAGTTTTGATAGATCTTGAAATGCCGAAAATGGATGGGATAGAAACCATTTCAGTTGGCTCAATGCTATATCCTGAAATAAAATTTATTGTACTTACTGTTTTTGACAACAGCGAAAAAATTTTCGAAGCTATAAAAGCGGGTGCCAGTGGTTATTTGCTGAAGGATGATACTGCAGTAAACCTTACTGAAGCCATACTAAATGTATACAATTATAATGCAGTGCCTATGAGCCCTGCCATTGCCAGAAAAACCCTGGGCTTGCTAAAAACAGGTTTTGCCAATACTGAAAACGTTTCACACAGTAAAGTACTAAGCACCCGTGAACAGGATGTATTAAGATGTTTGGTAGAAGGACTGGAGTATAAACAAATTGGTGAGAGGTTATTTATCAGCCCGGCAACAGTACGAACGCACATTGCCAATATTTACCAAAAACTGCATGTTAATTCCAAAGCGCAGGCTATAAACCTGGCTCATAAAAATAAATGGATGTAAGATTTATTTTATGAAAAAAAATTAATGCAAATGCAGTATTAACTTTTGTTAGCTGCCAATATACTTTTGATAAATTAAAATTAATCCTGTAAAGATTAAAGTAAAAGTTACAGCTACTGATTCAAGAGATGGAAACACCAGTACAGGAAGCCAAAAATCGGCACTTACCTTAAGAATAAAATTTTCTGCTTTTACAGAGATGGATTTGGTGAATGGAAATCTGGAACATAGGAGCGTTGATAAATTTTACAGAAAAATCATACATATGATGTATTGACTTCATGAATAAGGAAGACGAGCTTTGGGCAATTATTGATTATCTGAATAAATATAAACCATTTAAAAACGTATTTATGAAAATTAGAAAATTGAAAACAATTCTTTTAGTCATCTTATTTTTTTTAGTCTTTCAAATTTCCCAACAAACTTCATTTGCCCAAACAGATCCTAAAATTGAAGGTTCTCCTTACAAAGAAATAAATTATGAAAATCCTGCAAAACCCATAAAGGAAGAAGAACGTGAGAAGATTGAAAAAACAGTAAAAAAAGGAGTGGCACCTAAAATGAGTGCCAAAGCACCTAAAACAAGAACAAGAGGAGAGGATTTAACCAAAGCAAACCGTACCATATATCAATTTACAAACTGGGACTTTCCGGTAACCGGAAATACTTGTGGGCAGGCAGCGGTTGCTACTGCCATGTGGAACAGGGGCTTAAATGTAGCATGGAATCAAAATGCCGCCGACTTTGCCAAACAGCTTTATGCATATGCTCCCCCTAAAATCACCATTCCGGGATTACCCTCAAATACAGTAGGTACCGATTGGAACCAGATAAATTATGCATTAAACGGGTATAAGAAGTATGGCATACAGTATAGCTGGTTTAAGGGTAGAGCTTTGCTGAATAAATATGTTGATATGGGATTACCCTGCATAATAATGTTGGATATGGGTGTATTTGGCAAGAATATGTGGGGCTCGGGTCACTGGGTAGTTGCATTTGCACGTAATGCCAACGGATACTTTGTTACTAACTGGGATGTAAAGTGGAATGGTAATAACAATAATTATGTCTCCTGGGATGAATTAAACAAAGCCTGGGGCGGTGTTTGGAATGAAGGTCAAATGGCCAAAGTTCATGGAACTGCCGAAATGTTTTGCGTTGTTTGGAAATAGCTTTTATTAATCACTATTAAAATTTATTACATTGAAAATTTTAAATTTTTCCCATTTATCTATGGTGTTGAAAGCAATTTTATTTGCTCTGTTGCTACCTGTAGCTGTCATTGCTCAGGACAATCAGCCGCCATATCCTGCCGACAAAAACCAACAAACTACTGCCGATCCTAAAGTGGAAGGTAAAAATTTTGAAATGACGAAGGAGGAACCACCACCACAAGTTTCCCGAAAGGAATTATTAATGCAGGTTGGTTTCGATATTTTAAAAGTATTAATGACTCCACGCTCTAAGCCCAAACAAAGGCAAAGAGGCGAAACCATTTCTGTTACAGAATGCAGCAAGTTTGCGGGCTATAAAGGGAAATGCAATATTTACCAATATACCAATAATGACTTTCCCGCTAACAATAATTCCTCAGCGCAGGCAGCCATTGCATCTGCTTTATATGCTGTTGGTTTAAAAGCAAAATTTCCTGATACCAAGCAATTGGCAGCAACCGTATGGGATGCAGCTCCGCCAAAGATTACCTTAAAAAATATGCAAACGTTGAAGAATACGTTGGGTACCGATTGGAAACAAGTTAATGCCGGGCTTGATAAATTGGGAAAGCAATATGGAATTCAATATGCATGGATAGAAGGCTTACCAGAAATAAAAAAATATCTTTCTATGGAGCTTCCTGTTATAGTAATGTTGGATGCAGGAGCACTGCCTCAGTTTGAAAACAAGTGGTGGGTAGGCCACTGGGTTACTGCTTTTGCCTACGACAAAGATTATATTTATGTAACTAACTTTCCTAAAAACAGAATGACCTGGGCAGAATTTAATGCAGCATACAAAAATGGTAAACTGGCAATAGGACATGGAACAGATGGAAAAGCAGCTGTTGTTTGGAAGTGAATTTAAAAAATAAACATTGGCAATAAAATTTATAGTTACATTAATTATTTTAAATTTTCTTTTTTGTCTTCAGGCTTCTTCACAGGAGCCTGTTTTGTCAAAGTTAGAAACTGCAATAGCTGAAAATAAGAAGAAGCTCTATGATGTTTCCTTAAAGCCAGAAGACCGGGAAAAAGTATTTACACAGATTGCATACGACATTAATCAATCAGCAGAAATTTATTTTAATAAAGTTGAATACGAAACAGCTACTAAATTATTTGTAGAGGCTGATGAATTTACAAAACAATATCATGAAAGTTATTATGCACGGTTTAAAAAAGATCTTGCAGATGCTGAATTAAAATTTGCTGATTACGACAAAGAGCAAAACCAGATAAAAAAAGATGCACTTTATAAGATTGGGAGAACGTTGGTTTCCATTTATCTCTCAGAACTTATTACCGAAGCAAAATATTTGGATGATGAAAAGAATGAAAAATTTTATTTACAAAAGCTAATCACTATATCAAGGGAATTGGGTGACATTAAAGGAGAAGCAAAAGCATATGAAAAGCTGGGTGCCATTGAAATTGACAATGATAATGCACAGGCAGCTTTTGATTTTTATAATAAAGCGCTTGCACTGCGTAAAATTAATAAAGAAGAATGGTGGACACTTGATTATATTGCCTATGGTTATTGGCAACTGGGAGAGTACAAAAAAGCAGCAGAACGCTTTGAAGAGGAAATAGCTATGTTACGTGATTTGGAAAACAAACCTGCTGACACAACATTTATTGCTATACTTGAAAAATTGACAGTTCGCTCTGCTCTGGCTTCAGCATTATTCAGTATTGCGCAAATTAAAATGGTACAGGGCAAATATGGTGAGGCCACAAAATCCATTAGCGGGGTAAAAAGTGTATTAACAGTGTTAGAATCTGAGCAAAAAAAAGTTGCAGATAAAACTATAAGCTCGGTATTAACGCTTGCAATTGCTACACATCAGGCCACCTTATACAGAATATCAGGCAGAATTTTAGAGGCCCAGGGAAAAGATGAAGAAGCCTTGAAAAATTATTTACAAGCAATTGATCTGTTCAGCCAGCTTTCTGGCGGTAAGCCATCAGGCTCTATAGCTACATTACGGGGGAGATTAGCGCTTATCTATACAAATCAGGGCAAGTTGGATGAAGCAAGGGCAAATATTCGTGAAGTATTAAGGCTTCGTGCCCGTCTTAGGCAACCATCTGGTACTGTTTATGGGTTAATATTTGCAAGCCGTATTGAAAGGGCAGCAAACAAAACAGAAGCTGCATTAAAATTTGCACGGCAGGCAAAATCTGCTGCATTACAATTATCTTCAACGGAAGAAGATGTGTTAGCAGAAGCTAACGAAACTGAAGCAAATATTTTAGTTGATAAATCACAGGAACAAAACAGCCTCTCCCTGGAGCAGGCAATTGTTAGTTATAGAACAGCTATTGAAACTTACCGAAAATCAGAATTATTACCTTCTCTGGTAAGATGCTTAAATTCTCTTGGTTGGGCATATGAAAAAGCAGGTAAGTATAAAGAAGCAGAGGGAGCCTACACAGAAGCAATAAAAATTTCTGAATCTATTCAATCAGCATTTGCCAATACCGGTGAAGCAGAAGCCTATGGAAATAAACGTGAAACGGCAGAAATATATAAACGCATGGTAGATCTGTTGGTTAAACAGGGCCGTGCGGAAACGGCATTACAATATGCAACAAGGGCGCAAAGAAAAAATTTGATTGATGCGGTGCCTAAAGAAGAAATTAAACTGAATGGTAAAGCAAGTGAGAATCTTAAACTTGCAGCCATTGCGCAAAATAAAATAAATACAGTAAGATCTAATATTGAAAATTCAAAAACTGAAAAAAAATCTGTTCAACAAAAAAATGAAATGATTTCCTCATTGGGCAATGCACGGCAGCAATATGCATTGGCAATAAAACGCCTTGAAATTGAGCAGCCGGGTTTACGTTTTACAGTTCGCCCGATAGATCTTTTAAAATTGCAGGCAACCATATTGCCAACGGAAGCTGTTGTATCTTATTTAATTACCAAAGATAAAATTTATGTTTTTTTTGTAAACCGCACTTCGGTTGCAGTAAAAACAGTGGACGTTAATGAAAATTATTTGATTGATCTTGTTGCAAAGGCCAGAAATGGGTTACATGAATTTGGAAAAAATTTCTATGATATATCCATGGATCCTGAACGGGGGTTTGCGGAGGAAAAGACCAGACCTGATCTAAGATATTCTGATACCTCAGAATATTATAAAAAAACTTTGGCTCCCGTAAACCTTGCACTTACTAAATTATATCAAACACTTATAACCCCGGTTGAAGATTTACTAAAAGGGATACAAACACTAAAGATCATCCCAAATGGTGAATTATTTCTTTTGCCATTTTCGGCATTATTATCTCCTGTAGATCAGCAGTATCTTATTGAGAAATACAGTGTAATTTTTTTAACTTCAGGAGATCTTATAAGTTCTTCAACAATTGCAGGTAAAGGAAACATGGTAGCTTTTGGTAACCCTACTGAAGCTGATCTTGAAGGTGCTTTAGAAGAAGTGAAAGCAATACAAACAGTTTATCCGGGCACTAAAATTTACACGCTGGATGCGGCAACAAAAACTCAGCTTTTTAATATCAAATCTGCAAAAATTCTTCATCTTGCAACGCATGGTCATATTCTTACGCCTTTGGAATTAAGTAATATTCAGTTGGCGCATTTACCTGATTTAAGCGATCCCGATCTTACATATGGAGAAATATATGCACTACCCATTGATAATATGGAAATGGTTGTATTGTCAGCGTGCCAAACAGCGCTGGGTACTGTGTCCGGCACTGAGATTGGAGTTTTTATTGAAGCTTTTAGAACAAAAGCCAAAACGGTTGTGGCCAGCCTTTGGTCAGTAGATGATATGGCTACAAAATTACTTATGACGGAATTTTACAAGAATTTGAATGCAGGAAAAACACGTGCATCCGCTATAAGAACAGCTCAATTAAAACTAATAAGTGATAAGCGTACAAAAAATCCTTTATTCTGGGCTGCATTTGTATTGTATGGTAATGG
>JBKJLG010000024.1:0-8361 GCA_046596995.1 Chitinophagaceae bacterium | reverse complement strand
AGTAAGATCAATTTTTATATAATGCCCGGGCTGTACTTTATACGTGTTTTTAAAAATGGTGTGCGGCGCTCGTATATAGCCATATTTAAAAAAGAGAGATACCGCATCTTCATTAATATCTTTTTTAAAAACAGAGTAAGTATAAATAGATTTTAGCTCTGATGCAAATATCAATGTATCAGCTTTATAATAATAGTGTAAAGGTTTAACGCCGGCCCGGTCTCTCAAAAGAAAAATTGTTTGTTTCTTTATATCGTACAAGGCAAAGGCAAACATGCCGATGAATTTATGTACTGCCTCAATGCCAAATTGCTGATATGCTTTTATAATAACTTCGGTATCAGAATGCGAATGAAAACTATGCCCAAGGGTTTCCAGTTCTTTGCGTATTTCTGCAAAATTGTACACCTCGCCATTAAGAATTATCACCACATTGCCATCATCACTGTACATAGGCTGATGCCCCTGCTCGGAGAGATCTAAAATAGATACACGTTTGTGGCCCAAACCAATTACAGCTTGGGGAGTTTCAAAAATTGCTGTTCCATCTCCATCAGGCCCACGGTGTTGCAGGCACTCGTTTGCTTTTATCAGATCCTTCTCGGTAAGTTTTTTATTAAAATCACAAAAGCCGGTTAAGCCACACATATTGTAAATATTAAAATCAAGAAAACAATTTTATAAAGCTAATATTTTAATGGGTTAGGGCTTGTTTAAAAGCAAATACATTTTTTGGATTGCAGATTTATATTTTTCTTCAGAAAAGTCATTGCTTACCTTTTCTGTAGCTGCTATAGATAATCGCATATAATTATCCTCACTTATTTGCAAAGCTTGTAAAACTGCTTGCTCAAAATCTTTTTTTGTATGGTTAAATACAAACCCATTAACTCCATTTTCCACTATTATAGATGTACCGTTTTGGTCCGATACGAGCGGAACAACTCCATAGCTCATACTTTCCAGTAAGGAGTGGTTGGCAAAAACAACATCAGAAGGCAACAAGAAATATTTTGCACGCTTATAAAAATCTTCAGGGTTATTGCAGTAATTCTCAACAGTAAGATTACCAGGCTTATTTTTCTTTAAATAATTTTCTTCAATTGTATATACACTTGATGGCATAAGCCCGATGAAATAATTTTTCGTAAAATTTAATTCAGGTTTTTTTAAAACATCAATAAACCAGTCTGATCTTCTTTGCGGGATAGCACGGTTCATCCATAAAAAAGTTATATCCTTATCTGCCGGGCTCACAGGGGTAAAATTTTTCTTTGCCCTAATGGCATTATGAATAAAGAATAGTTTTTTATTAAGTTTTTGGAGGATAGGTTTCATGTAAGGCTCTTTATACCATATAGCATTTGAAAATCTATAGCAAAACCACATTGAAAAACGGGTTACAAGTCCATATCCCTTTTTATTGTAATAAAGCAGATCACCCCTTTCAATACAAATACATGTTAACCTATGTAACCTAGCAATTAAAACATATAAAAAAGAATACCTGCCACCTGGATAAAGCTCCACATGATGAATTATTTTTTTATTATTAGCTATGTGTTTAAATACCTGTAAGGTTCTTCTAAAAAATTTTTTGTGCAATACCTTTTGAGAAAATTGTTTATCAAACTCAGGTGGAGGGTTGGCAGCAGCTGTTACAAAAAAATCAGGGAAAAATCCAATATCATTTACAGCTTCAATTTGTAAATAATTTTTAGGGGCAACCCTGTCAATAAATATAAGCACCCTATTCTTCATTGTATTTATTTGGAAATAAGATAACCAGCCATAAGATGCTCCCAGCTTTTATCTCCTTTTTCACGTGAAGAATATTCGCCGGGAGTTTTCTTTAATATTTGCTTGTTAAGTATGCCATCGGATACCAGTTTTTTTCGTGATTCTATAATTTGCTCCTTAACGGCAATATTCTGCAACCACTTTTTTTGCGGCGGTTCATATCCAATTTTATCCAGCCGCCAGCAAATATTTTTTGGCAGCATGTGCGAAAAGCTTTCTCTCATTATCCATTTTGTCCAGCCATTATGAATTTTATATTCAATTGGCAATGAGAATAGAAACTTCACCAGCTCATGTGAAAGGAAGGGCAATCGTACTTCCCGGGAAAATGCCATGCTGTTTCTATCGCAATAGCGTAATAATATTTGTAAATCACCATTCATGGTACTGTCGTATAGTGTTTTATTAAGATCATTAAAAGATGTTGAACTTACAAATAACCCCTTTGAACAGGCATCAAAGAAATCGGGGTTAAAATTTCTATTTATTTTTTGATCAAGCCATACCGAAGATCTTTTTATCGACTGGATCCGGTTCGGTATTATTTTACGGATCATGTATTCCATGTTTCTTTTTTGTCTGGCATTTATAGTATTGTTTTTATGCAATGATATATAAGAATTATACTCATTTTTTATACTATTTTTTTTAAAAAGCTCTAACTGCCTGAAGAAAACATTAAAATACCAGTGGTAGCCGGCCAATATCTCATCTGCCCCTTGTCCATCAAGTAATACCGTAACATCATTTTTTTTTGCAAGCTTCATCACTTCATATTGAACAAGAATACTGGTGCCACCAAAGGGTTCATCCTGGTAATGAGCCACATTATTAATATCTGCCAGTAATGTTTCTTCGGTAGGATAAGTATAATGAGGCTCAACATTAGTTTCATCTATAATCATTTGTATGTACTTTCCCTCATCTCTTTTAAAACCCGGAAAACATGCACTAAATGTTTTTTGCTTAAATGCCGATGAGGCAAAGCTATGGCTGGCTTTATTTTTTTTCAAAAGGTCGTCTATTGTACAAACGATTAAAGAGCTATCGATGCCACCGCTCAGGCTGCTGCCCACATTTACGTCGCTTCGTAAGCGTCTGTCAACTGAGGTATAAAATAACTTTATAAATTTTTCCTTTGCCTGCTCAACAGTTATTAAATTATCAATTTCATCTGTATTAATATCCCAGTATCTTTTTATTTGTATTTCAATCTTTTGGGTATCAATAATTATATAATGAGAATGCGGCAGTTGTAAAACATCCTGATAAAAGGTTTCTGAAAAATTATCTTTATTATACAGATAGCCCATTGCAAGATAATTGTAAAGCATGTTGTTGTTAACTGTAAGATTACCAACATATGATCTTAGTGCCTTTATTTCTGAGGCAAATACAAAAGATTTATTCTTATTGTACATGTAATAAAAAGGCTTTTCTCCAAATCTGTCACGGGCACATAAAATTTTCTTTTCTTTATTATCGTGGATGGCAAAAGAAAACATGCCATCGATAAATTGGAAACAATTTTCTTTTTCTGCATCATATAAAGCCATCAAAACTTCAGTATCGGACTGCGTTTTAAATTTATACCCCTTTTTTAAAAGATCATTTTTTAATTCTACGTAATTATATATTTCACCGTTAAATATTATTGTATACCTGTTAAGATAATGCATAGGCTGGGCCGCCTCATTACTTAGGTCAATGATACTTAACCTCCTGTGCCCAAATGCTGTATTAGCATCATCGCTTATCCAAAATCCTTCTCCATCCGGTCCACGATGAGCAATACTGTCTGTCATCTGTTTTAATGCAGCAACCTGTATTTTATTGGGATCAATATTAATTATACCTGCTATGCCGCACATAAACTTTTAAATAAAAATTAAAGATACCTTTTGTTGTTTTACTTTATTATATCAGCGTATAGTTGATGGTATTGTGAGGTTACCACAGGAGCAGAGAAACGATTTAAAAAATCATTACGAATTACAACCGGATCAAAGCATTCATAATTAAGTATTACTTTTTCCATTGCCCCGGCAAGAGACAGTGCATTATCTATTGGCACAAGCACTCCATTATTTACGTTAACAATATCTTCAGGTCCTCCACACTTAGTAGCTATAACAGGTTTACCACAGGCAATAGCCTCAGCATATACCACACCAAAGCTTTCCTCACGGCTCGCAAGTACAAATGCATCGCAGCTCTTCATTGATTCGCTTACTTGATTTCTGGTTAATTTGCCAAACCATTCAATGTTTTTAGTACCAAGTTTCTCGGATAATAATTGTGACTGTTTAAGAAACTTTGTGCTACCACCAATTTTAAAGATCGCAGACATGCCGCTTTTGTTAAACAGATGTATAGCTTTTATCAATGTATCAATACCTTTTGCATTGTGCAGGCTTGATGTTATGGTAAGAAATGTAAAAATTTTATTTTTTTTGGTATTCAAGTCGGGCAGCGTAAATAGCTTTTCATTAATAATATTAGGGATTACATTTACCGGCCTCTTTGCCATTTTTTCTACCTGTTTTTGATGAGAGGCGCTTACAGATATTACGGTTTTGGCATTACTAAGAGCCTGCCGTATATTTAAAACTAATTTTTTATCCTTCGCCATACCTGATGGTAAAAAAGGACCTAAATGTTCAGTAATTATATAAGGGATATTATTTTTTTTTGATAGTTCATAACCAATATCACCTGCAGGAAAAGTAATATAGCTGTGTATAATATCAGGCTTGCCATATTTTTTTATGCAATAATCAAAATTTGCTGAATGCTTTTTTATTAACTCTTTTTTCTTAAAAGAAAAAATAGCCGGAGAAAGACCTAATGTTTTTGGCGTGTAGATGGTAATTATATTATTCGTTATTAAAATTTTATCAGAGGACCGGGTGAAAAATTGTATAATATTTTTTAAAGAAAAAAATGGCATTTTAAAAGATATTGGATAATAGTTTTGCAAATGGTTACTAACGATATTTATTGTTTGCGGATATTGCGATGCGTAGGCCTCAATATATTCTTTAATAAATATTCCTGAATATGGGTGAAGGCGTGAAGGATACCAGGATGGTATGTGAAAAACAATCATTATGCAATTATCTTTACAAATTCATCAAACGGCTTATCCTTGTGTTTAAACAGAGTAAGTCCGTCAAATGATTTGGGTGTTAATATAGGTTCTATTTTTTCGCCGCTAATAATTTTATACGCTTCAAAATTTCTGCTCCATAAAAAATTATAAATTTCTTCTTTGCTACTGCCTGATTTTTCAAGAAGTGCATCCAGTATTTCTATCAGGATCGTTGGCTTATATTTTTCAATGGCATCATTCATTCCTTTAAGTACAAAAAATTCGCTCCCTTCTACATCAATTTTTATAACATCTAACTGTGAAATTTTATTATCAGCAATAAAATTATCAATAGTATCGGTTTTTACTTTTTCTGATTTACCTGAAAGATAATTATGATGATTGATGCCAGACATACCTAAATTTTCATCGTTACCTACATTTATTGTTATCTCACCTGCTTTATCTGAAATTGCTATGTTGGATATTGTAATATTTTTAAAATTATTCAAATCGCAGTTATATTTTGCTCTTTGATATACAAAACTTACGGGCTCAAAACCATATACTCTCCCTTGGTCAGCAATTTGTTTAGCTGCCATAAGACTAAAGTATCCAACATTTGCCCCCACATCAAATACCACAACTTTATTTTTAGTTATATGATTCCAAAAAAAGGTTTCCTTTTTTTCATAATAGCCATATAAAAAAATATTCTTTTGTACCCAGTCTTTTAATGTTAAAAACATTTTTATACCAGATGATGTTGTAACCGGCAATTCCACATTATTCCAGATCCCTGTTTTATTAATTAATAACATTAACTGATCTCCTGCATAAGGTATTTTAAACCCCAAAGAAAGGCTTTTGATCAATTTTAAAATAAAGATTCTCATTTACCTTTTCTCCAATTTTTTATAACACTCTTTGCCAAAGTGATATCAAATTTATTAACAACAAAAATGTTTAATATCCTATAACCTGATAGCTTGTTAAAAGCGTAAAACATATAAAGAGTGCAAATATTGTATGATATTATTGAAGCCCAGGCAGCACCTGTAGCGCCATACCTGGGAATTAATAGTATATAAAAAATGATGGCTCCTATAAACCCAAGGCTGGAAGTAATAAGATTATGACGAAGATTTCCTGTGCCGGCAAAAAAACTGCCAAATATAATGGCAATACTAAAAGGAACTATGCCCAAAAACAGAATGCCAATTAAATTTATTGCACTTTCAAACTCATAACCATAAATATCAGGCAAGGCATAATAAAAAATTATATAGGCTGTCAGCCCCATACATAAAGATGCATAAAAACTCAGCTTTGTAAAAAAAACTGTGTATTCAATTGCCTTTTCCCGGGTGGCAGATGCTATATAGCTGAACATAACAGCCCCAATTGCATTTGGTAAAATCCACATAAGTTGTGCAAGGCTTACAGCTAATGAGTAAATACCAACCGTTTTTATATCTCTATAATATTCTACAAACCAAAGATCTGCCCGATAACTTAAAAACTGAATGGAGTTGCATGCATAGGCCATTAACGAAAATGTAAAAAGAGATCTTACTTCATTTATTTTTAAAAGACCCCGTAATTTTAAACCAATATACTTTTTGTATAGCGCTACAATAAAAATACCCTGTAAAAAAGACAAGCCCAGGTTTATAAAAATAATTAGCTTAAACCCATTTGTTTCAATATTAATAATTCCGTAATAGAAAAGTATGTAAAGTATAGTGCCCAGGGCAGTTGCTATAACCGTTACCATACTAATGGCTACAAAATATTTTTTGGCATTTAAAACCGCAGTTGTACCTGCATTAATTACAGTAATTAAAAACTGCATTACAAATATTACCTGATAAATTTTAGATTGCTTATCTGCCGGGAAAATAAATTGATTAATGTTTAAAATAAAAAGCAATTGCAAAATAATAAGAACGATAAATGCCATTACAACATTAAATAACAAAACTGTTGGTAATATTTTTTCGGGTTGCATTTTATTGCCTGATATAAAATATATTACAGCGCTTGGCAATCCGAAACCTAAAAAAATTGTAGCAATACCCAGAGCATTAATAAAAAGCGCATATTCTCCTCTTCCTTCCGCACCTAATATGCGGGTAATAAAAATAGAGGAAACAAATCCCAATAAAATATTAATAATCTGTGAGGTGTAAGTGCTGGTAATATTTTTTACAATAGACAACTTATTGTTTTTCCTGGTTTCTTATCTGGTGAACTAATTCAATTGATTTTTTTACATCAGAGAGTGTAAATCCTTTTCCTGCAATAATATCCTTATAACACAAAGTATGCAATTCTGCAAAGCCCTCATTAAAATCAAATTCTTCTCCGTCAATTTCCAGGCATCTATGTGTTCTCTTGTTTTGTAATAATGCTTGTTTTGGCAACATTTCAGCATCTATACTTAGCATCCAGTTAACATTTGCTTTTTCCAACTTTAAATTTCCTGCGGCAGATGAAAAAGTATGCTCGGTTACATTATTTTCCACAACATCCCCGAATATCCATAGTAACATATCAAAAAAATGTACCCCGATATTTGTAGCAACTCCTCCGCTTTTTTGGATATCCCCTTTCCAACTGTTATGATACCAATTGCCACGGCTGGTAATATATTTTAAGTTTACCTCAAACTTTTTATTTGTAGAAGCCTTTGAAATTTTTTCTTTTAATGAAATAATAGCAGGGTGTAACCTAAGCTGTAAAATAGTAAATACATTTTTCCCCGTTTCTTTTTCCATTTCTTCTAAAGCATCAATATTCCAGGGATTTAATACAATTGGTTTTTCACAGATCACATTTGCACCAATTCTTAATCCAAATCTTATATGAGCATCATGTAAATAATTAGGACTGCAAACGCTTACAAAATCAGTTTTTAATCCGTTTCTTTTTAATTTTTCGAGATGCCTGTCAAATCTTTCGAATTCAGTAAAGAAATCTGCCTTCGGAAAATAACTGTCTAAAATACCAACTGAATCATGTTTATCGAGTGCCGCAATTAAATTGTTATCCGTATCCCTTATAGCCTTTAAATGCCGTGGCGCTATATAGCCCCCCACACCAATTAATGCAAAATTTTTCATCAATGGATTAATAATTTTTGATAAGTAATTTTAATTTTTTACCGGGCAACCATTTCTAAATATTGCCCGTACCCACTTTTCTCCAGTTTTTTCGCCAATGCAGAAAGCTGCTCTTTATTGATAAATCCCATACGATAAGCAACTTCTTCCAGGCATCCGATCTTAAACCCCTGCCTTTTTTCAATAACTCTTACATACTCTGAGGCATCGTGGAGTGAATCGAAAGTACCTGTATCAAGCCATGCAAATCCTCTGTTAAGAACCGATACTTTTAATTTTTTATTTTCAAGATATATCCTGTTTACATCTGTTATTTCATATTCACCACGAACGCCGGGTTTTAAA
>JBKJLG010000002.1:0-4484 GCA_046596995.1 Chitinophagaceae bacterium | reverse complement strand
ATATGCAAGCCATGAAAAAGGCATACGGCCATTAAAAATACCGCTACCACCACGTACAAAATACTTTTGGTTATTAAAAAGATCCCAATTAAAACCAAGGCGGGGAGCCAGTTGTGGGGATTTGCTTGATGTATTTTTAAAATTTTCGAACAATTTTGTAGAAGAGACAGCAATACTCACAGGCTCACGATCGGGATATAGTGTATGATCTAAACGAACTCCCACATTCAATCGAAAGTTTTTTCTTACCGCAATTTCGTCCTGCAGATATTGGCTTAGTAAAAAAACCCTGAAGTTGGCTGAAGGATTGCCACGGTTAAATTCGTAATTATTATTTTGCAGATTGTAAACACCCCTGATTCTGCTTGGCTTATTGGCATAGAAATCATCAACACTCCTGTAAGCCCATCTTCCATTAAATGCAGTTAAAAAGCGATAATCAATATCGTAGAATTCATTGTGTGTTCCCAGCGTAACGGTGTGTTTATTTTTATAAAAAGTAAGATTATCCGATACTTCAAAAGTTTTTAATTTTAAGCCATACACAGCAGCTTCCCTGTATGCTCCTAAATAAATAGTATTGGCAGTATTGTAAGTGATTTCTATGTGAGGAAAAAACGAACCTTTGATCTCACGATGATCGTTGGTGGTTGTAAATCCTACTATAAGATTGTTTGAAAATCGGTTTGAAAAATTGGATTTTACTTCCACCACCGTACTATTGGTGCGGCTAAAATGTCGAAATCCCTGGCTTCCAAAATTAAGCACGTTAACAGAGCGTTCTCCATTATCAGCAAAAGCAGATACATAATTATGTCTCAGACTTATTTTATGTACTTCATTTATATTCCAGTCTACACGTGCAAAAGCCTTATTGCTATTGATTTTAAAGCTTAACTCATCAAACGTTCCTAAATCATATCCATATCTTTTTAATACCGTATCATATAATCTTTGTGCAATATCCAAAGGGATAGCGCTTCCTTTGCCCGGGGCAAACGATACCGGCTCTTGCCGCCTGCTAAATTCTAACGCTCCAAAATAAAATAATTTATTTTTTATGATGGGTCCGCCAAATCGTAACCCGGTTTGGTAATCGTGAAAGTTTTCAATTTTCTCTCTTTTATCATCAGCACTCCTGCCCGTTAATAACTGATTACGCCCTGAGAAAAAAGCAGATCCCGAAAAATTATTCGTACCGCTTCTTGTAACTGCATTTATACTGCCACCGGTAAAATTACCTAATGTAACAGTGTAAGGTGAAACTTCAACTTGTACTTCCTGTATAGCTTCTAAACTTATGGGCTGAGTTTTAGCCAGGCTGCCCGGTGTGCCTGTTGCTTGGGAACCTCCTGCACCACTGGCTGGCTCTGTAAAACCGAATGCATCGTTAAGTGCAGCGCCATCAACGCTTAAATTATTGTAGCGATAATTTGTTCCGGCTAAAGTATTACCATTAGCCTGCGGGCTAAGTCTTATAAAATCCTGAAGGCTGCGTGTAATAGTTGGCAAACGTTCTAATTGGTCTTTAGAAATAGTAGTGCGTACGCCACCTGTTCGATTGTTTATTTTTTTTGTGGTTACAACAACTTCAGAAAGCGATTCAACATTTAATTGCATTGTTATATTTAAAGCAAAAAAATTCCCGAGTTGAAGTTGAATATCCTCTACGGTTTCTTTAGTGTATCCGGCAGCAGTAAAAGTAATAGTATATGGTCCGCCACTTCGCAAGTTGGGTAAATTATATACCCCTTCTTTTTGCGATACAGTACTGTAAACTGAACCTGTTGGCACATGCAATGCCTGTACAGTAACGTTTTCAGGAAGTTGCCCAGATTGACTATTGATAATGCCCCTGATACCGGAACTGGTAAGTTGCGAAAAAGATATAAAATGGGATAGAATAAAAAATGTGGTTAGAAATAACCGCATATTAATTGATTTAGTAAGAAGATCAAAAAAAATGAAAGTGAATTTGGTGTAATTATCTTACTAAAGGGGGTGCCCTCAATCCGGAAAATCCAACTAATAAATTAAGTTGAAAAAATGACAGTCTCTTTTGATAAGTATTTTTTAAAGATGCAATAATACTTACCACATACATTTTTAAAATATCAGCTTTTATAAGCAGAGAAACCTGTTTACAGAGATCATTAAAATTATTTACATCGTCCTGCAGTGGAAGATGAAAAATCGGAGATAAGAAAAGTTTTTGAAGATCATTATATACAAAAGGACTTTGCCAGCGGATAGATGTAAATGCTTGGTAATTAAAATTATTTCGGGTTAACCCGATAAGATAAGTGCCTCCCTTTTTTGTAGGAGCCAGTACATATTCATGCGATTGCAAAGCAACAGCTGCCTGGTGAATATGAGCTGAGTTAAGCGTAAGACAGTCATTCCCAATTACAATTATTTTTTCAAATCCTTTCCCAAATACAGTAGCAATGGCATTCGCAAGCCTTTCTCCAAAATCAAATCCATGTTGCAGTTTTTCATCCCAAACAAAATACGGCAAGCCTGAATTTTTGGCTAACGCAATAGAACGATCAATAATTTTTTTAGTGATTGCTTTATTTTTAGCAGCGCTGCCAAAGGGTAAAAAGTTTTTTGCAAGAGATTCTTCTTCGCTTCCGCGGGAGAAAAGTAAAAGAGCAGTATCGTTTTGCTGAATTGCCAATTGAGTGTTAATAATTTCAGTTACGCAATTTGTATAATTATAGTTTTACAAATAGCTGATTATGTTACAGCCCCGCCACAACTGCTTCCTGAGCCTGCTGTGCAACCAAAGCAATGTTGATTCACTATAATGTTTCTCGCATTCAATGTCTCAATATTAAATTGTGAAAGATGTTGGGAGGTACCTTCCACTTTCATATCCAGCATCTGGTTAAAATCACAATCATACAAAAATCCATCCCACCCTACAGAAATGGTATTGCGGCACATTACATTTGATGCCGCAACCGGATTATAGGCATTAACCAGTTTTTCCATATAAGATTCATAGTTGCCAGCCTGTAATAAATAATCTAAATACCGGCTTATTGGCAAATTCGTTATTGCAAACAAATTATTAAATTCAATTCCATATCTCTGCATCAATGCTTCTTTGTATTCTTTTTCAAGCGAATCCTGCGAAGGAGGTAAAAAGGCACCTGCTGGATTATAAACTAAATTCAATATTAACCCTGTTCCTTCTTTACCATAGCCAACTTCATTAAGCATTTGCAATGCCTTTATGCTGTCTTCAAAAACACCATTACCACGTTGCCTGTCAGTTCTATCCTGTGTATAAAATGGGAGAGAAGAAGCAACTTCAATATTATGCTGCTTATAAAATTGTGGCAGATCATAATATTTTTTATTAGCACGGATGATGGTTAGATTACAGCGATCAATAATATGTTTATCAAGTTTTTTAATCTCTTCTACAAACCATCTGAAATCAGGGTTCATCTCCGGCGCACCACCGGTTAGATCTACAGTTGTTAATTGAGGATTTTGTAGTATTGCAAGTAAGCATTGCTTCATGGTATCACGGGTCATAATCTCTTTTCTATCAGGTCCTGCATCTACATGACAATGTTTACAAACCTGGTTGCACATTTTTCCAACATTAACCTGAAATATCTGAACACCAGTTGGCTTTAATGGATACAATCCGCTCTCCTCCAGCTTTTGCTGAAAAGGAACTAATGCAAAATCGCCTGTAATGCCATGCTCTAAAATTTCAATTTGCTCACTGCTATTAGAAAGAATACTGTGTTGTGCTTTTAAAGATTTCATATAAAACCGCTGTTTTACAATTTAATTACCTCTTAATTATACCATGTACGTAGCAACTGTTATTTCAGATGATAATTATTAAATATTATTTTTTTAAGATGAAAATATGCCAAATTCGAATATACCGCTTGCCTTTATTTTTCCTTGTATTAAAAATTATGTTTCCAAAACTAGAGAAAGCATAATTAGAATTCGTTTTCTTCAGTTTTCTTTTTAATGATGATGTCAATATTCAAATGCACATTCTTCCACTTACTAATTTCTTTATGTTGAGGGTAAATATGTTCAAAAAAATTGTAAGATTTACACAACTGCAAGAATAATTATCTGCGTATATTTTATACCATATTGTAACAATACTAAATTACTGACTTATAATTGCAAACTATAATGACGATTAGTATAATTATACCAACCTATAATGAAGAACAGAATATCGGGTCGCTTATTATACACCTAAAAAAATACGGGAGTAATGCAGTGGCGGATATTATAATTGCTGATGGCGGTAGTGATGATAATACTGTCAATATTGCAAAAGAAAAAGGAGCTACTGTAATTGCATCCTTAAAAAAATGCCGTGCTTTACAGATGAACAGTGGCGCTGGCCTTGCAAATGGAGATATTCTTTATTTTATTCATGCAGATACTTTACCTCCACAAACCTTTGTAAACGATATTTTTAAAAGTGTAAA
>JBKJLG010000001.1:0-3403 GCA_046596995.1 Chitinophagaceae bacterium | reverse complement strand
AAAATTAAAATCGAAAAAATTTTATCACAAATACAGTAAATGCAGGCCCTAACAAACAAAGTAAAAGTTGTAGAAAGAAAGCCAATGAATTTTTGGGAGCGGATGTACCTGCCTGCTATTTTAAAAGGTATGGCAATAACCTTTAGCCATATTTTTAAAAAGAAGCCCACCATAAATTATCCTGAAAAAACAAGACCTTTTAGTCCGGTTTTTAGAGGGTTGCAAATTTTAAACAGAGATGAAGAAGGACGGGAGAACTGCACTGCATGCGGATTGTGTGCTGTTGCCTGCCCGGCAGAAGCTATTACCATGGAAGCTGGGGAACGGCAAATTGGCGAAGAGCATTTATATAAAGAAGAAAAATATGCAGTTAAATATGAGATAAACATGCTGCGATGTATTTTTTGCGGTTTGTGTGAAGAAGCATGCCCGAAAGATGCCGTGTATTTAAGTGAAACTTTTGCCCCTGCAAATTATCATCGTAAAGGATTTATTTATGGAAAAGATGATCTGTTAATTCCTCATCCGCAAAAAGAACCAGAAGCATTTGCAAAAGCAAGAGGCAGCAGAACAAGGCAACCTGAAGGGCACGGCAATGAGCATTAAACCCCAACCCCTAATGGGGCTAATACGAAATATAAAAATGGCAGCTCACAAATCACAAATCACAACTCACAACTGATAATGGATATCTCACAAATATTATTTTGGTTTTTATCAGCCCTTGCAATAATTGCTGCGGCCGGTGTGGTGCTGAGTAAAAATCCTGTTTATAGTGTGCTGTGGCTTATTATTGTTTTCTTCGCAATATCAGGTCATTACATTTTAATGAATGCGCAATTTTTGGCTATTGTAAATATTATTGTTTACGCCGGGGCTATAATGGTTTTGTTCCTTTTCGTAATTATGCTTATGAATTTAAATGCTGATGCAGAACCGCAAAAAGATATTTATCTAAAAGCTGCTGGTGTAATAGCCGGCATGTGTTTAATGATCATTTTTGTTGCGGCTTTATCAGGCTCGGCAGATATTTATGTACCCCTTACAAAAGGGGAAGATGTTGGTTTGATAAAAAAATTGGGCAAAGCATTATTCACTAAATATGTTATTCCTTTTGAGTTGAGCAGTATTTTATTTTTAAGCGCTATGGTTGGCGCTGTAGTAATTGGTAAAAAAGATGATGCTCAAAAAATAAAAGCATAAGCATGAAAAAACGCTTTTTAATATTTTTTATTTTCTGTTTTGCTGTTGGCACTACCTCAGCACAAATAGATTTTGAAAACCTTAATCTAAAAGATATTCTGGGTAAAGTGGTAAAGGTTGAAAGAGGCTTTGCCCCAAAATTTTCGCTTGGTAACATTCGCATTCCTAAAATTCCGAAAGTAGCAGAGATTTTAGGGCTTAAAAAAAATGTTGACGTTAACAGGTTGTTCAATACTTTCCGTACCGGCAGAACCATTTTTCAAATTACTTCTTATGCCGGAACGGCAATAGCCGTTTATGGTTTGGCAAAACAATTAAAAGATTCAGCCACCTCATCATCCCGTACAGCCCTTACTTCCGGGCTGGTTTCTATTGGTACTGGTTTGCTGGTAAAGTTTTTAACCAAAGCAGCTTCCTACAAAGCAGTGGACATATTTAATGGTATAGCAGCAAGAAAAATTAAAGATATTTTTTCAATCAAACCAGCATCCTCTAATCTCGGTGTTGGGTTATATGTAAAATTAGATTGATGGAAATTAAGTGGTACATATTTTTATCGGTGGCTTTATTCTGTATAGGAATTATCGGTGTGCTAACCCGCCGCAATGCGATTATTGTTTTCATGTGTATTGAGCTTATGCTAAATTCGGTTAATCTTTTATTGGTAGCATTTTCTAAAATGCATTTGGCGGCAGGCATACCGCAGCATGCTACCGATGCACAGTTATTTGTTTTTTTTATAATGGTAGTTGCAGCGGCCGAAGTAAGTGTAGGCTTGGCAATTATTGTTATGATGTACAGGAACACACATTCAGTAGACATAAATTTTTTAAACAGGTTAAAGAATTAAAACCCTTCCCTTTAGGTAAAGGGAGATTTAGAGAGCATGAGAAATTTATTTGATCTAATTTATTTAATTCCGCTGTTGCCTTTAATTGGTTTTTTAATTAATGGTTTTGCAAGAAATACTTTATCAAAGCAAGCGGTGGGCATCATTGCAAGCGGTGTTATTTTTCTTTCATTTTTATTAAGCGTTGTTGTTTTTATAAATGTTGGGGGAGAAAATTTTGTTCCGCAGGTTATCACTTATTTTGATTTTATAAATGTTGGTACAATAAAAGTTGATTTTGCCTTTCAGGTAGATCAGCTTACTTCTTTATTCTTACTGATAATTACGGGTGTAGGCTTTCTCATTCATGTTTATTCAACATCTTATATGAAGGAAGAAGCGCCAAAACATTTTGCACGCTATTTTTCTTACCTCAATCTTTTTGTTTTTTCCATGTTAATATTAGTGCTGGGCGCTAATTATGTAATAATGTTTATTGGCTGGGAGGGAGTGGGCTTGTGTTCATATTTATTAATTGGTTATTGGTTTAAAAATACCAGCTACAACAATGCGGCAAAAAAGGCTTTTATTATGAATCGCATTGGCGACCTCGGATTTTTATTGGGAATATTCTGGATGATAAATGCTTTTGGAACTGTTTCTTTTCACGAACTGTTTAATAATGAAACCGGAATCGTAAATTCTTTAACTTCTAATTCTCCCACGTTAGTGGGAATAACTATGTTGCTTTTTGTTGGCGCAATGGGTAAAAGTGCACAAATTCCATTATACACCTGGCTGCCCGATGCAATGGCAGGTCCAACACCCGTATCAGCATTAATACATGCTGCAACTATGGTTACAGCAGGCATATACATGATTGCAAGAAGTAATATTATGTATTCTCTTGCACCAACCACCATGACGGTTGTTGCTATCATAGGATTGGCAACAGCCATCTTTGCTGCAACAATTGCTCTTAAACAAAATGATATTAAAAAAGTTTTAGCTTACTCAACCGTAAGTCAATTGGGTTATATGTTTTTAGGCCTAGGTGTTGGAGCTTATACCGGCGCAGTATTTCATGTAATGACGCATGCATTTTTTAAAGCATTACTTTTCTTAGGTGCCGGTTCTGTAATTCATGCAATTGGTGGCGAGCAGGATATAAGAAAGATGGGTGGATTAAGTAAACACTTGCGGATCACTTACATTACTTTTTTTATAGGATGCATTGCTATTGCAGGTATTCCTCCATTCTCGGGTTTCTTTTCTAAAGATGAAATTTTAGCAGGGGCATTTGCGAAAAACCCTGTGTTGTACATCATTGGTTTAGGCGGCGCATTGCTTACAGCATTTTACATGTTCCGT
>JBKJLG010000098.1:0-7052 GCA_046596995.1 Chitinophagaceae bacterium | reverse complement strand
TTACTTCCAGCTCAGGGTGAAGGCTTTTGGCAACCGGACAATTGTTGCCTGTTCTTTCCAAAATTGTTTTGTCTTTTTCATCAAGCTTTAAATCTTTAGTAAAATTTAACAAAATTTCAATCTTACCTATTCGCCGAGGGTCGCTTAACATGTGCTTGGTTACCTGAATTTCAGTTCCCTCAAGTTCAATTTCCATCTCCCTTGCTTTTATTGCCATTGTGGTTACAATACAGGTACATAAAGAAACACAGAGCAAATCAGTGGGAGAAAATCTTTCTCCTTTGCCCTTGTTATCCGTTGGCGCATCTGTTTCAATTAAAGTTCCGCTTTGCAAATGTGTGGCACTGCAACGCAAATGTCCCTGGTATATAATTGAGGCTGTCATTATGTATTTTTGCATAAATTTACAGAGTAAAACTCAATACATCTACATGCGGAAAATATTATTAGTTCTCATAGCTATCTCTGTATCACTTACCACGTTCTCACAAAAAAGTAAACAGCAGCGAAAAGAAGAAAACAAGAAACGGGTTGATGCTTTAATTAAACAGGAAGAAGAAGGTGTTATCGTTTTTAAAAAGCAAACAGCTTTTGGAGGCAAACTTATTAATAATGGCTATGGAATTTTTATGGAAATAGGAAGAGCAAAATCTGTAAAAAACACTATGCTTTTTCAGTTTGAACTTTCAGAATATAAAAGCCCAAAAGAAGAAAAGCAAAGTAATCTTTATGCCCAAAGCACACCATTTATTTTTGGCAAACAAAATTTTTTCTATCCGGTTAAATTGGGCGTTCAGCAACAAATTTTATTTGGAAATAAATCTAACAAAAACGGTGTAAGCGTTACCGGCAATTTTGGCGGCGGTGTAAGTGTGGGGTTATTACGTCCTTATTATGTACAGCTTAATACTACCGGTAAGTTTGTGAAATATGATTCACCGGATAGTTTAAAATTTTTATCCCCACAGCTAATTAGCGCCGGGCCTGGTTTTAGCAAAGGCTGGAGCGATATAACAGTAAACCCGGGAGCCTATGTAAAAACTGCTTTACGGTTCGACTATGGTATGTATAACGAGATGTTATCGGCTATTGAGATTGGCATAACAGGAGATTTTTTCAGTAAAAAAGTTCAGTTAGTTGCACGTACGCCTGGTAAACAATTTTTCTTTAGCGGCTATGTTGCGTTTATATTTGGCAGAAGAAAATAAATTATCTTTTACCTCTTTTTCTTTATAAATATTTTTAATGATTGATTTGCCCGTACTTGATGGCGTTGTAGAAACGAAAGTTAAAAAACCAAATTGGCTTAGGGTTAAACTACCAATTGGTGAAGAATATAAGCATGTTCGTTCTTTGGTTGATACACATAAATTGCATACCATTTGTGAGAGCGGTAATTGCCCTAATATGGGTGAATGCTGGGGAGAAGGAACGGCAACTTTTATGATACTCGGTAATATTTGTACAAGAAGCTGCGGCTTTTGTGCTGTTGCTACGGGGCGACCTTTACCGGTGGATTGGGATGAACCGCAGCGTGTTGCTGAAGCCATTAATTTAATGAAGGTTAAGCATGCAGTAATTACTTCTGTTGACAGGGATGAAATAAAAGATGGTGGATCAATAATTTGGTATAATACAATTAAAGCGGTTAAAGCCTTAAATCCCACAACAACTTTAGAAACTTTAATTCCTGATTTTAAAGCAGAGAAAGAAAATATCGACAGAATAATTGAAGCTGCACCGGAAGTAGTTAGCCACAACATTGAAACAGTTGAGCGACTTACAAAACAAGTGAGGATACAGGCAAAATATTGGCGCAGCATGCAAACGCTTAGAATATTAAAAGCCGGAAGCATGAGAACCAAAAGCGGTATCATGCTGGGTTTGGGAGAAACAAAAGAGGAAGTAATACAAACCTTACATGATCTTAAAGAAAGCAATGTTGATGTAATAACCATCGGACAATATTTACAGCCCTCTAAAAAACATTTAAGCGTACAGCGTTTTGTACATCCCGATGAATTTGCTGAGTTAAGAGAAATCGGTTATGAACTGGGATTTGATTATGTAGAAAGTGGGCCGCTTGTTCGTTCTTCTTATCATTCTGAAAAGCATGTAATAAAAGGATGGGGGAGAAACAAATGGATGGAAGATAAAGTTCAATTGACAATTAGCAATTAACAATTGAAGTAATGCAAGTGAGATTTATATTTTCAGTTTTATTTATTTTTATCCAGCATTTATCTTACAGTCAGCTTACATGGAAAAACGTTGATTCGCTTTACCAGCCACTGCCTGCTTCGGTACACGTGTTTGTTACAAGCGATAAATTGGATACAAGCGCTTTTCGGGCATTTTATTTAATTGCAGATATTAAAGATAAAAATTTAGATTTTACAACCGATACAACTTATAAGCGGCGGTTAACTCCCTCTCAGTTTTATAAAAAAAATAAAGCCCCGCTGGTTGTGGTTAATGGAACTTTTTTTTCGTTTGAAACCCATCAAAATTTAAATGTTGTAATTAAAGATAAAAGACTGGTTTCTTACACGGCCCCGGTAAAAGGAAGAGGAAAAGACACTTTTACATACATCCATTCATTTAAAGGCGCTATCGGTATAAATAAAAAGAGAAATGCTGATGTGGCATGGATATATTCAGATTCTACAAAAAGATTTGCGTATGCTAGCCAATGGGCAATGAACGCAATAAAAGATTCAAGTCCAAACACAAAAGTTGAAAATATAATTTACCAAACCAATATTGTTAATAATAATACTGCAATACCATCTTTTAAAAAATGGAAAATGAAAACAGCCATCGGAGGTGGCCCGGTGTTGTTGCAAAATGGAGAAATAAAAATATCCAATAACGAAGAAAGAATGTTTGGTGGCAAAGGTATAAATGATAAGCATCCAAGAACAGCAATGGGTTATACAAAAGATAACAAACTTATTATTCTTGTGATAGAAGGAAGAAACCCGAATGCTTCAGGTGCCACGTTAATTCAGGAAGCACAAATTTTAAAAGACCTTGGTTGTATAGAGGCTTTAAACCTTGATGGCGGAGGAAGCAGTTGCCTTTTAATTAATGGAAAGGAAACTATCAAGGTTTCTGACAAAGTACAAAGAGCCTTGCCTGCAGTGTTTCTTATCATAAAAAAATAAAATTATTATTGTTATATATATTGTTGGCATGATTTTTCACTATATAGGATAAATTAAACCACAATCATATGAAAACAAGAAATCTCGTATTTGGACTATTATTCGGTTTAGGAATAATTGCTTTCGAATCATGCAAAAAAGAAAATAACGGATCATCCAATTTACAGGTAAGGCTTACCGATGCTCCTGTTGCTTACGATGAAGTAAACGTAGATATCCGGGAAGTAAGAGTAAATTTTAGGGATGATTCAACCGGATGGATGTCATTAAACACCAATGCTAAAATTTATAATTTATTAGCATTACAAAATGGTGTAGATGTATTGTTAGCCACAGGGACAGTACCAACAGGATTGGTCAAAGAGATTCGGTTGATATTAGGAAATAATAATACGGTGGTTGTTAACGGAACATCATTTCCTTTAACTATACCAAGCGGTGGTGAGTCAGGATTAAAAATTAAAGTTAACAAAAAGCTAAACGCCACTTTAGAAACGCTGATAGTTGATTTTGACGCAGCGCTTTCCATTAAAGTAGAAAATGGAGGCTATAAATTACGTCCGGTTTTAAAGATAAAATAATTCCTATAAAAGCTCTAACAACCAGCAAAAAAGCTGCGCTTTAAAACGCAGCTTTTTTTTATGTATATATTAAAATAAACCTCAGTCTTTAAAGTCCCATACCAATGCGCTGGCGCCAAGTATAGCGGCATCAGCTTCTTTTAATTCACTAAAAATTAATTTTACTTTATTTTGAAAAATAGGTAAAAGATTTTTTTCCATGTGCGCTTTGGTAGGTTTCATAACCATATCTCCTGCTTTTATAACCCCGCCAAAAAGGATAATTGCTTCAGGGGATGAGAACATTATAAAATTAGCCAAGGCTTCCCCTAAAATTTGGCCGGTAAAACGATATACTTCAATAGCAATGGCATCATCCTTTATGGCACAGTCATAAATTATTTTTGAATTTAATTCTTTCGGAGAAAAATTTCTTAGTAAACTTTTTTCATTTGTTTGTTCAAGCAATTCCTGTGCTGTTATAACAATGCCTGTAGCTGAGCAATAAGCTTCTAATGAGCCATCTAATTTTGTCGACCAATGTGTTCTTCCGCCCGGGCGGATGACTGTGTGGCCTAATTCCCCGGCAAAACCATCATGCCCATATATTAATTGTCCGTTGGCTACAATGCCGCTGCCAACACCTGTTCCAAGGGTTATCATAATAAAATCTTTCATCCCCCGGGCTGCGCCATAATTCATTTCACCAACGGCTGCTGCATTTGCATCGTTGGTAAGGGCAGCAGGCAGGTTAAATTTTTCTGAAACCAATTTTGCAATTGGTACAACCCCTTCCCAGTGAAGGTTTGGCGCATATTCTATAGTACCTGTATAAAAATTTCCATTGGGTGCACCAATGCCTATGCCTTTAACCATTCCTTCTTTTTTATTAGAAGAAATTATTGGAGAGAGTGTTTTATAAAGGACTTCAACAAAAGATTCTATAGTTGGATAATCATCAGTTTTTAGTTCTCCTTTTTGTAAAATTTGTCCACGATGATTTACAATACCATACTTGGTGTTAGTGCCCCCAATATCAATACCAATGGCTAATTCAGTTGTAATTTCCATCTTGTTATTTATTTACGTTCAAGTGTTGCCTGAGGTGAGGCTTCAATAGGTGTATCTATTTGTGTATCATAATCAATTCCCTGTCTTTTTAAAATACCTTTTACAATAAATGCAAAAAATGCCAGGTATGCAAAACATATAACTGCAACCCAATAAGATTGATGAATGCCATTACCTGCCACTGTAGAATTAGATTGTAAATAATCTGCAAGCTTTCCTTGAATAGGAGGGATAATGCCCCCGCCCAATATCATCATAATTAAAAATGCAGAACCTTGTGTTGTATATTTTCCAAGACCTGCAATGGACAGATTGAAAATGCAAGGCCACATAACGGAGCAGAATAATCCGCCACTTAAAAATGCAAAAATAGATAAGGTACCTGTGGTTAATATACCAATTACCATTGCTGTAACGCCCAACAATGAGCAAATCAATAATGTTTTTGCCGGGTTATCTTTACTAATTCTAAAAGCAATTATTTGTACAACCACGCAAATCACATAATAATAAAGTGGGCTCATATCATATTGGGCAATGGTGTTTACGCCAATAACAACTCCAAAAGCAATCAGCGGTACAACTATCATTAAAATACTTTTTGTTGATGATTTCATATTAAAGGCAGAAACACTGCCTGCCCATCTGCCAATCATTAAACTGCCCCAATACATGGAAATAAATGGCGCCACTTGCGATGACTGGTATCCGCCAAAATCTTTTTGCTTTAGCAACTCACTTAAATTACTGCCTATGGTAACCTCTACACCTACATACACAAATATGGCTAACATGCCGTAAACCAGTTGCGGATATTTCATTGCTCCCCAACCTTCAGCATTTTTTGCTGCGCTGATGTTAGAAAATATTAATCCAAAAACAACAACAGCCAGTGCACCCAAAAGCCATTTCATCCTATACGTTTCCAAATCATGCTTTACAATTTCTGTTGCATCTGTAAGGTCAGTTTTATAGCTATTAAAAACGGGCACAAACATTATTATCAGCAAACCTGTTATAATTAATAAAGCATACAAAGCCTTGTTTGCCTTTTCTGTTTTTTCAATTAAAATACCGGCCGGCACTTTTTTTGAAAAATAAAATAAGGCGGCTGCGCCGATGAAGAGCACGCCAACACAAGCATACAAAAGAATTACTTTATCAAGCCCTAAGGAATTTATTTTTTCATCAGTTAAGGCAGCCGTACTTCCAAACAATGCCAGCGCCACTACAATAGGCCCGATGGTTGTACCAAATGAATTTACACCACCCCCAAGGTTAACCCGGCTGGTACCGGTTGAAGGATCGCCCAATGAAATTGAAAACGGTTGGGCTGCGGTTTGCTGAAGAGAAAATCCCAAAGCCACAATAAACAAACCCACCAACATGCCGGTGAAAGTATTAGCATTAACGGCGATTATCATTGCTACAGCACCCAGGGCTGAAAACAATAATCCATAAATAATACTTTTTTTATAACCCCATTTGCCTACCAGATCTTTGCCGCCAAATGCACCATAGGCAAACAAACCCAGTGCCCCAAGATAGTAGGCTGTATAAAATGCAAAATCAACTAACTGACTTTGAAACTGATCTAAATTAAAATAGTGTTTACAAAAGGGTATAAAAACACTGTTACCTGCGGCTATAAAACCCCAAAAGAAAAAAACGGTTATCAAAGTTGTTAGCGCAGGGTAATTGGTTTCCTGCAAACCCTTTTTACCACCCGAAGAATTATTTGTGCTAATTGCCGACATTGCCATAATTATATTTTTAGAAAATGAAAATAACAGATTTTCTTTACCTTCTGAATTTTAATTTTAATTTGTTCAGAACAAAATCATTCTTAATTTGATAATATATTTATAACCTACCTGATGGAGATATTACATGTAAGTGCAGAATGTTACCCGGTGGCAAAAGCCGGAGGTTTGGGCGATGTTGTGGGAGCATTGCCAAAATATCAAAACAATGCGGGCAACATTGCAAAGGTGGTTATGCCGATGTACCGCACAAAATTTTTGTACGAAAACCAATTTGACGTTGTACATAAAGGCGCTTTTGCAATGGGCAATTATTGGCTAAATTATACCATCATTAAAGAATCAACCAACCGCCTCGGCTTCGATCTTTATCTTGTAGATATATTTAATTTACTTGACAGGCAAAAAATATATGGTTACGATGATGATGCGGAAAGATTTACTGCGTTTCAAATTGCCGTGGTTGACTGGGTAAGCAACTGGCAACATTC
>JBKJLG010000354.1:0-4938 GCA_046596995.1 Chitinophagaceae bacterium | reverse complement strand
ATTTTAAAAGACTTCACAAAGTCCTCCCTTCAGGGAGGATTTAGGAGGGTGTTCTACATATTCAATCCACCACAAACACTTATCGTTTGTCCTGTAACATAGCTGCTCATATCGCTTGCTAAAAACAAAGTAACATTTGCAATATCTTCTGCCGTTCCAAATCTACCCAAGGGAATATTAGCCTTGTATTTATCTGCCCCTTCGCCTTCTTTTAAATAGCTTGTCATATCAGTTTCTACAAAGCCGGGTGCAATTGCATTGCATCTGACATTACGGCTTCCCAGTTCGGCTGCAATAGATTTTGTAAAGCCAATAATACCTGCTTTGCTTGCTGCATAGCTGCTCTGGCCTGCATTTCCACGAATGCCTATAATGGAGCTCATATTTATTATGCTCCCTTTTCTTGCTTTCATCATTGGTTTAATTACCTGCTTCGTCATGTTAAAAACACTTTTTAAATTAGTGTTTATCACATCATCCCATTGTTCTTCGGTCATTCTCAGCAATAAATTATCTTTTGATATGCCTGCATTGTTCACACAAATATCTATGCCTCCAAAATCTTTTATTATATCATTTACAGTAGCCTCACATTCTTCAAAATTGCCGGCATTACTTTTATAAGCTTTTGCTTTTACACCAAACGCCTGTAATTTTTCTTCCAGTAATTTTGCTCTCTCATCGCTGCTTACATAGGTAAAAGCAATGTTAGCACCATGCTCTGCAAGTTTTAATGCAACGCCTTCTCCAATGCCACGGCTGGCACCGGTTACAATAGCTGTTTTATTTTCAAGCAATTCCATATTTTAAATTTGAAGTTAAATTATTAACTATTTCCGCAATTTTTACAAACAGCATTCAATGCCATATTAAATAATTGTATTTTTTATTTCTTCTACCAAAAGTCTTTCATTACTTAACCTTGGCACCTTATGTTGACCACCTAGTTTTCCTTTGCTGCGAAGCCATTGGTTAAATGTTCCCTTTTTTACTGATTGCACAATGGGCATTCGCAAAGCAATATTTTTATGGCGTTTTGCTTCGTAATCACTGTTGAAACTTTTTAATGCATTATCAAGTTCAAAAGTAAAAGCATTCAGGTCATCAGGTTCTTTATCAAATTCAATCAGCCATTCATGGGCGCCATTATTGTTATCACTAAAGTAAACGGGAGCAGCTGTGTAATCACAAACAATCGTTGCTGTTTTTTCGCAAGCAAGGGCAATGGCTTTATCCGTGTTATCAACAATCAGCTCTTCACCAAAAGCATTTATGTAATGTTTCAGGCGGCCTGTCACTTTTATTCTATAAGGAGATGCGGAGGTGAACTGAATTGTGTCGCCAACAAGGTATCGCCATAAACCTCCGTTGGTGCTGATTATCAGGGCATAATTTTTATGCAATACAACCTCTTTTAAACCAATGGTTTGGGGTTTATCTTTTCCATATTCATCTACCGGCATAAACTCATAAAATATTCCATGATCAGTATAAAGTAACATTCCGTCTTCATCCGGTTTATCCTGCCCGGCAAAAAAACCTTCACTTGCATTGTATATTTCAAGATAATTAACCGGCCCACCAATTAATTTATCAAGCTGCTCTTTGTAGGGCACAAAAGAAACACCGCCATGAATATATAATTCCAGATTGGGCCAAACTTCTTTTAAATATTGCTTGCCCGAAAGTTCTAAAATCCTTTTTATTAAAACGATCGTCCAGGTGGGTACACCGGCTAGCGAGGTAACATTCTCATTCATGGTAATCTGCGCCAGCTTTTCAATTTTGTTTTCCCATTCATCCAATAAGGCAATACTCAATTCCGGCGTACGTATCCAATGCCCCCAAAAAGGGGTGTTCTGCATGAGCACAGCGCTTAGGTCGCCATAGTGTACATCATCATTTATATGGTTTACCTGATGACTGCCGCCAACTACAAGGCTTTTGCCCGTAAGCAAATCACTCTCAGGAAAATTATTATAGTAATTGGTAAGCACATCTTTCGATGCCTTAAAGTGAGTTTCAGTAAGGCTTTCGTCACTTACCGGAATAAATTTACTTTTATCGGAAGTGGTGCCACTGCTTTTTGCGAACCATTTTACAGGAGTGTTCCATAAAATATTTTCTTCACCTTCCATCATTCTTGCTATGTATGGCTTTATATCATCATACTCATGAATAGGAATGTTTTTTTTAAAATCACGGATGGAAAATAATTTTTCAAAAGAATATTTTCGGCCAAACTCAGTGTATTGAGCGGTTGTTACCAAATGTTGAAGCACTTCTCGCTGAGCCGCTACGGGATCATTCTTCCAGTTATCAATACGCCAAAAACGCAATCTTGCTAAACGTGAAATAGTTGGGCTAAGCAGCTTCATACTTCAGCAAAATAAATAATGATTGTGATATAGCAATTAAGCAAGCCGTATATTAATACTTTTAAAAACGATCTTCGTGCAGATAATCTTTTCGCTTTAATTCAAAATTGCGCCCTAGATATAATCTTCTAACATGCTCATCATCGGCAAGCTCTTCTGCCGTGCCATGTTTAAAAATTTTTCCTTCTATTAAAAGATAAGCCCTGTCGCATATTGAGAGTGTTTCATTTACATTATGATCGGTAATGAGAATACCGATATTCTTAAATTTTAATTTGGTAACAATTGATTGTATGTCTTCCACCGCAATGGGATCAATGCCTGCAAAAGGCTCATCAAGCAACATAAATTTTGGGTTAACCGCCAATGCTCTTGCTATTTCAGTTCTTCTTCTTTCCCCACCACTCAACACATCGCCATTGCTTTTGCGTACATGCCCAAGCCTTAATTCTTCTAACAAAGATTCTAATTTTTCTCTTTGCTGTTTTTTGGTAAGCGTGCTCATTTGCAAAACGGCAGCAATATTATCTTCTACGCTTAACTTTCTAAAAATGCTGGCCTCTTGCGGCAAATAACCAATACCCATCTGCGCTCTTTTATACATGGGCAGTTTGGTAATGTTCAGCTCATTTAAATAAATATCTCCATCATCAGGCCTTATTAAACCTACCACCTGGTAAAAGCTGGTAGTTTTGCCTGCACCATTGGGGCCAAGCAATCCTACAATTTCTCCCTGCTGCACATGAAAGGATACATGGTTTACAACTGTGCGTTTACCATAGCTTTTTACAATATCTTTTGCGTAAATCGTCTGATTCAAAATTGCTGTGTTTTAGCAAAAATAAATATAACAAACTTTACCGCCGTTAAAGGTTTTGAGTTTGCGTTTTAACAGCACTTGAGTATGTTTGCATCTATTTTAAAAAAATGAAAGTAACGGAGCATATAAAGCAGGCAAAAGACACACAGGTTTCTTTTGAAATATTACCACCGCTTAAAGGAAAAACAATAAATTCTATTTACGATCACCTCGATCCGATGATGGAATTTAAGCCCTCATTTATAAATGTAACTTACCACCGCAGTGAGCAGGTTTTTAAAAAGAAAGCTGATGGTACGTTTGATAAAGTGGAAGTAAGAAAGCGGCCGGGTACAGTTGGTATTTGTGCAGCAATAATGAACCATTACAAAGTTGATGCTGTGCCACATTTAATTTGCGGCGGATTTAGCAAACAGGAAACAGAAAGTGCATTAATTGATCTGGCTTTTTTAGGTATTGATAATGTACTTGTATTGCGTGGCGATGCGGCAAAAAATGAAACATTTTTTGAACCAGAACCAAGCGGACACCGCTATGCTATTGATCTTTTAAAACAGGTTGCTGATCTTAATAACGGAATTTATCTGGAAGAAGATATAAGAAATGGATCTAAAACAAACTTTAGTATAGGGGTAGCCGGGTACCCTGAAAAACATTTTGAAGCCCCCAATTTACAGACTGACCTGAAATATTTAAAAGCAAAGGTAGATGCCGGTGCAGAATACATAACCACACAAATGTTTTTTGATAATAAAAAATATTTTGCTTTTGTTAAAGCCTGTAAAGACGCAGGTATTGATGTGCCCATTATCCCGGGGTTAAAACCCATTACCTCAAAAAAACAACTAACTGTTTTGCCAAGAACTTTTCATGTAGATATACCTACTGAATTAAGCACCGAAATTTTAAAATGCAAAACCGATGCAGATGTGGAGGTCGTTGGGGAGGAATGGCTTGTTGAGCAATCGAAAGAATTAAAAAAATTTGGCGTACCTGTACTGCATTATTACACCTTGGGTAAGCCGCATGTAATTGTAAATGCCGTTAAAAAGATTATATAAAAAAAGCTGCCCAAAATCTTTTGAACAGCTTTTACTAAAATAATTAAAAAGTTATTTGCTTAAAGGGATACCTACAGAAAAACTTACCGTGCGGTACTTATTTTTGTCATCAGCATTGTTGCTGCTTTCAGTAGAATTTATTTTTACAAAGCCGTAACCATAATTTGCTTTAAGTATAATTTTTTTAAGATCTACTCCTGCACCCACATTCAAACCGAAATCAAAGCGCTTTAATTTGTTATAAGCTGCATCATCTTGTCTGGATGTAAAGGGGTCATCGTTAGCAAATTTTATATCATTTTCTGATGTACTGGTTATACCAAACACTTTTGACTCAGATGTTGATTTTCCGGAAACCCCAATGGCTGCGTATGGTCCGCCATATACAAAAAGATTAACTTTTGTTGGCATTTTTACCACAAGGTTTAAAGGCACTTCAATGTAATAAGGATTAAATTTTGATTTTGAGTAATTGTCTGTGGTGCTGCTGGTAAAATAAGTTTCTGCCTTTGAGCCTCTTCCGGTGAACAAAACACCACTTTCCAGGTCAACCGTCTTAGAAAGATTGAAGCGGCTTAATATTCCGGCATTAAATGTTGTAAGGATGTTGTTGTCTTCAGTTTGCCCTGTGGTGGTTTTTGTAATGTTGGCAAGGTTAACGCCACCCTGTAAGTAAGTT
>JBKJLG010000297.1:0-9275 GCA_046596995.1 Chitinophagaceae bacterium | reverse complement strand
TAGGCGGCTCACAACCGCATAGCAATTTTCAACCTTACCTGTGTGTAAATTTTATTATATCATTATTTGGACTTTTCCCAACTCAATAATTAAACATTATGGCAGATCCTTTTGTAGCTGAAATACGCATTTTCCCTTTCAATTTTGCCCCTAGGGGCTGGGCTTTTTGCGATGGACAAATCTTACCAATATCGCAAAACACAGCTTTATTCTCATTATTGGGTACCACTTATGGGGGCAATGGCAATAGTAATTTTGCCTTACCCAACTTACAAGGGAGTGCACCTATGATGCCGGGCCAAGGAGCAGGATTAAGCTTACATGATTTGGGAGAAGTAAGTGGATCACAAACAATAACCTTGCTGCAAACTGAAATCCCTTCTCATACTCATAGTATGAACGGGCTTAATGATTCTGGTATTTCAGATACTCCTGGAGAACAGTTACCTGCTCAGGGAAAATTTTATTCTAATACTAATTCAAACCGTGTAAATATGAATGACAGAGCATTATCTGTTTCCGGCGGTAGCCTTCCTCATAATAATATGCAGCCTTATTTAACGGTAAATTTTTGTATAGCAATGCAGGGTGTTTTTCCTCCCAGACAATAATTATGTATTTATCATTATCTGATACAAACCTTACACTTTTGCCCATTACCGATGAGGATATGGAAATTTTGTACATGTTATATGCCGGTACCCGTGATGAAGAAATGAAACTTTTACCCAACTGGACATTGGAGCAAAAAGGAATATTTTTAAGACAGCAGTTTACTGCACAGCATACTTACTACCAACAACAATTTGGTAATGCAGATTTTTGGATGATCAATAAAAATGGAAAAGCAATTGGCAGGCTTTATCTAAATAAAAAAAATGAAAGGGGCAGTGTACATATAATTGATATAACACTTTTACCTGAATGGCGAAATAGGGGTATTGGAAAACAATTATTATTGGATATTGCAAGATTTGCTGGGGAAAATGATCGTTCTGTAACAATACGTGTAGAAGCTTTTAACCGTGCTATGCATTTTTATAAACGGCTGGGATTTGAATTTGTGGAAGTTACGAATAGCGTTTACCATCTAATGGAATGGAAACAAAAAAAAGGGATTACTGTTGATGCATAAAATGATTTACAAATGGATTCAGCAGATTTGTTGCAGGTAAATATCGAGGATTTTCAACCCTATTTAAATCAACCATTTTTAATTTGTTTCTCTGCAGAGGATAAACTGCCTGCGGATTTAATAAGTGTTACTGCCTCAGAAAAATATGAGGAGATGAAAAGACAACCATTTTCCCTGATATTTAAAACAGGTAAAAAAGAATATTATTATAAGCAAGGAACTTATATAGTTGAACATCCGGAAAAGGGCAATATCCAAATGTTTTTAGTGCCCATAGCTACTGATGAAAAAAGAGTTAATTACCAGGCAATATTTTCTTAAGAAATTTTGTATCTATTAGAAATAGAATATCAAAAAATAACTGATTATGAAAATTTTTTACACACTTGTTACAGCACTTTGTGTTGTTGCTTTTACTTTATTATTCGCTCAGAAAAATAATCGTTATTTCCAACTATTTTCTTTTTCACCGGCTGAGAAAGATCTGCCTGTAAAAAAAGCTAAAAAATCTAACGTTTTACAAAAGACAAGGAATACTATTAAAAAAGATGAACTTATTTCTTTCTATAGTCCTGCAAACCTGTTTACCAGGGTAGATGCTATCACTGCTGTAGGAATAACTGCTACAAAAACCGTAGATAAAACAACAGCGGTACCAGGTGATGTATTAAACTATACCATTACCATTTCAAATGGATCAGGAACATCTGCAACCAATGTAGTATTAACTGATATTTTTGATGCTAACACTACGCTGGTACCTAATAGTTTAACAACATCACCAATTGCCGGTGATGATGCTTATAGTTCATTGGGAAATGTAGGGATAAATGTACCAGCAGCCAACGGTATTTTAATAAATGATAATTTAGGAACCCCAACACCTGCAGTATTTGTAGCCGTAACCAATGCAGCTACTATACAAGGCGGTACTATAAATATAGCTGCTGATGGCGGCTTTACTTATGTTCCTGCACCTTCGTTTACTGGAACGGATACATATGTTTACACATTAAGTAGTAGCGGAGGAAGCAGTACCGGTACCATTACTTTTACAATAAGCGGTATGGTTTGGTTCATTGATAATTCTTATACAGGCACTACTGCAGACGGAAGATTAAATACACCTTTTAAAACACTTGCAGCATTTAATACAGTTAATGTTGGCGGCACCGGCAAGCCAAAAGCTGGTGAAAATATTTTTATATATGCCGGAAGCGGAAGCTACACCGGAGGTCTTACTTTACTCAATACACAAAAACTGATCGGGCAAGGCTCAAGTCTCTCATTAACTTCAATCACCGGACTTTCAGCACCAACTTATAGCTATCCTCTTCCTTCAACCAGTGGAACTTCGCCTACCCTTATAAATACAGGTGGGTATGCCATTACGGTCGCACAAAGTAATATTATAAGAGGATTAAATTTGGGGACTTCCACGTCAACAACTTTATCGGGTGTTACAGGAAGTGCTATTGGAACTTTCCAATTAAATGATGCCAGTATTTATGCAACCGGACAAGCTATTAACTTAACTTCAGGCACCAGTTTTACCAGTACTTTATCTTCTGTTACTTCATTAGGTGGAACCAATAATATAGTGCTGTCAAATTTTTCAACGGCTTCTTCTTTGGTAATAAATGCCGGAACTTTATCAGGTGCATCAGGGATTTCTTTTAATGTTACCGCTGTACTAAATTCCACTATTTCGTTTGCAGGTTCTATAACCAATACTACAAACGGTATCACACTGATAAATAATACAGGTAGTACAATAAGTTTTACAGGAGGATTAAATTTAAACACAGGTGGTAACAATGCATTTGCTGCAACGGGCGGGGGAACCTTAAACATTACTCAAAACAATTCTACCATTGTAAATACACTTGCTACTACCACTGGTATAGCACTAAATGTTGCTTCAGGAACGCAAATAGGCGCAAATGGATTAACCTTTAGAAGTATTTCAGTTAATGGAGCTGCAGCCAAAGGTGTAATATTAAATAGTACAGGTAGCACCGGCGGGTTTATTGTAACCGGCAATGGTTCTACAGGCACCGGAGGAACCATTAATAACGTTACCGGACGGGGTATGGATTTAAATTCAGTGAAAAGTGTAAGCCTGACTTACATGAATTTTACCCAAAGTAGTAATCAAAGTAATGGAGGAACTATAAGTACCTGCGGACAAAATGATATCACAGGTTGTAATGCTGCTTTATACTTGCAGAGTATTACCGGCGGAACCACCTTAGCTAATTTAAATATTACCGGTGGATGGCAACAAGGTATTAACGGTACTGCCCTAACTAATCTCAATATCAACACTTGCACTTTAACAAGTAATGGTAATGAAGCTGAAGAAGGTGCGATAAAATTACGCGACATAACTGGAATAAGTTGTTCAATAACGAATAGTAATATTACCCTTTCGGGCTCCAAAATGGCCCATATAATTAATACTACAGGCACTATGCGTCTTGCAGTAACAAACAGTACCTTTTCAAATAACTTAATAAGTACATTTGGGGAAAGTGCTTTTGAATTAAGAGCACAGGGCAGCGCTAATAATACAGTAGTAATATCCGGTAGTACTTTTAGTAAAGCGAATACCAAGGGTATTCAGATGTTTTCTGAAGGAGCCTCCTCCATAATAAATGCAAGTGTAAAAAATTGTACAGTTGACCGTGTAGCGGGAGATATGGCGGGTGTTGAAGTAGGTTCAGATCAAACGGGTGTTATGAATGTAAATGTAGATAACAATACATTGATAACAGCGAAAAATGAAGTTGCATTAAATTTATATAGCGCCACATCCTCTACCTTTCAGGGAACTGCAATAAGTAATACAAGTATCAAAGGGAGCAATGATAATTCAACTTTTGCTACAGTAAGAGCAGTGGCTATCAATAATGCTACATCAAAAGTAAAAATTGATGGAAATACAATAACAGAAACAGATCAGCAAGCAGTTTTAGTTCAATCTTTTAGCGCAACTACTGCCGGCAGAATAGATGCAACTGTAAGCAACAACACAATAAATACACCTATTCCACCTGCTGCTCTTCCAACAGAAGGCATTGAAGTTCGTGTTGGCTCCGGAGCTGCTGCTCCAAATACAATTTGTTCAAATGTAGCTTCAAATAATGTTACTGTTAATTATTCATCCAGCAGGGCATTCAGAGCAAGAACAACGGCTTCGGGGAATGTATTGACTTTGCAATATAATGCAGCAGTGCCTGCGGATATTGTACAATATTGGAATAATAATTTAAACAGCCTTACTAATACTGGCGGTAATCCAACTCCTATAATTGACAACGTCGCTGTAGGATCTACCTTTACCTATTCTTCAGCAGCTTGTCTTTTGCCTGGCAACATTAATGCAGTACTGCGTACCATTCCAGTTGACAATAATATAATCAAACCCAAAACATCTTCAATTGATTCACCACTTGATATAGTTACTAATAGTGCTACGAGTACTACGGAAGAAGTGCCAACACCAACTTTAGAAAATAATATATTACCTGTTTCTCAGGAGAGATTTACTGTTTCGGCTGCCAGAACAACCTCTGGAGAAACAGTAACTACATCAGCGTTTACACTGCCTGCCGGTAAAACAGTTACTATAAAATTTCAGGCCACGGTAAATAATCCCTTCCCAACAAATACTTGTTCGGTAAGTAACCAGGGAACAGTTACCGGTACACTATCGGCAAGTTCATTCTCTGTACTAACAGATAATCCATCCCTTGGCGGTGCAACTGATCCAACTGTTACCCAAATCAATACTGCACCGGTTATTACTACCTGCCAGACTAACATTGTCACGAATACGGATGGAACTTCTTGCACCGCATCTAAAACATTTGGTGTAAGTTACTCAGGTTGCCCTGCCGGTACTGTTACTTACACTTTAAATGGCACTGCTACAACTATCACTTCCCCATATAATTTTCCTGTTGGTACAACAACAGTAGATGTAAGTGTCTCAAATGGTATTGGTTCTGCTGCCACATGTTCATTTACCGTAACTGTAAATGCCGGAACCTGGTTAGGAACTACCAGTACAGATTGGAATAATGCTGCAAACTGGTGTGGGGGAGTTATACCTACTTCCACTACAGATGTTTTAATACCTACAGGTGCCGTTAGAATGCCTGTCCTAACCGCAGCCTCTGTTGCAAGAAATATTACATTACAGACATCAACGACCTTAACATTGAATGGACAATCCTTAACTGCGAATGGAAATATAACAGGCTCCGGTATTATAATCGGATCAACTACCTCATCATTAATTTTATCTGGTACTGGCGCCTCCACTTTAAATTTCAATCAAACAACTGACGGTACTACTAACGCTTTGGCTAATTTAACCCTAAGTGGTAGTGGAAGCACTAATACACTTTCTAACAAATTAAATCTTTATAATACATTAACCTTAACAGCAGGTAATTTATCTACCAGCAATCTATTAGTTTTAAAAAGTTCCGCTTCCTCTACAGCAAAGATTGCTGTAGTAACTAGCGGAACTATAACAGGGAATGTTACAGTGGAAAGATATATTTCATCTAACAACAACAGGGCATATCGATTGTTAGCACCTTCAGTTACAACAGCAACTTCCATACACGCTAACTGGCAGGAGAATGCAACCAGCAGAACAGATAACCCTAAACCCACTTTTGGTACACATATTACAGGCAATAAAACAGATCAGACAAATGGTTTTGATGGTACATTAACCGGACAGGGATCGTTGTTTACTTATAACCAGGCAACCGACAATTATGTAGCAGTCCCTAATACTACAACTAACCTTGATGCAAAAGTAGGAATGCTGATGTATATACGCGGTGACAGAAGCATTGATCTTAATTCAACAGCCTCACCATTACCTACCAGTAACACAACATTAAGAGCAACAGGAACAGTGTTAATAGGAACACAGACTTTTCCGAATCTTGTAAGTAACGGCGGTTTCAGTTTGGTGACTAACCCTTATCCCTCTGCTATTAATTGGAGTACTATTTACAATAATAATACTGCTTCTTTTGAGAACTATTACACCTATGTAGATCCTAATATTAATGACAGAGGGGGCTATGTAACCGTACGAAATGATGGTATCGCCAACATGATTATCCCAACCAACCAGGGCATCAACATACAAAGTGGTTTAGCTTATTTTGTAAAAACAAAGACAGGCGTTAGTACACCCACACTAACCATACTGGAGAGTGATAAATCTTCGACCAATAATGTAGATGTTTTCCGTACTACAGCTGCAGCGCAGCAGTTCACTGTATCATTGTATTTCAATAGCACTACACAGGGCAGAAGAATAGCAGATGGTGTAACAGCTTTGTACGATAAAACTTACAATGCAGCAATAGACGGTAATGATGCCATCGAGATAAATAATTTTGATGAGAACATTGCCATAGCAAGAGCAGGCAAACATTTAAGCATAGAAGAAAGAGTAACGATAAATTCAAGAGATACACTGCCGCTGTTTATGAACAACATGAAGCAGCAGGCGTATGAGTTTGAGTTTAATCCAACAGGATTTAACCCAAGCATGGTAGCACAACTGGTAGATAAATTTACTGGTAGCAGCACGGTGTTAAATATTAGTTCATCAACCATTGTTCCCTTTAGTGTAACAGCAAACGCAGCATCAGCAGCTACTGACAGGTTCTATGTTTTATTTTCACCCGCTGTTGCCTTACCGGTAACCATCAGCAGTGTAAAAGCTTACAAAAAAAGTACAGGGGTTCAGGTAGAATGGATAATACAGCAGGAAAATAATATGGATAGGTATGAAGTAGAAAGATCTGCCAATGGGCAAAGCTTTATAAAAGTTGGAAGTGTTGCCTCAAGAGGTAACAGCAATATTATTGTAAATTATAATTACTTTGATGCAGTTCCTTTGCAGGGACTAAACTTTTACCGCATAAAGTCTGTTGATAAAAATGGTAAATTAACTTACAGCGAAGTGGTAAAAGTAAATATCAGCAGCGCTGCTAAAAATGCTGTTACCATTTCTCCTAACCCGGTAACAGGCAGCAGTGTTGCCGTACAAATTAATCTGCCTAAAGGAAGTTACACCTTCGTTTTAACCAACAAGCTTGGTCAGCAGTTATCCAACAAAGTTGTGCAACATTTAGGTGGCATAACTACAGAAACGCTTGAGCCTTCTGCTGATTTTGCAGCAGGTGTTTACCAGCTAAAGGTTAAAGGCAATGGCATTAATATTACTGAGCAGGTGATAAAAAAATAAAAATAAAATAAAAGGCTGGTGATAACAAAATCACCAGCCTTTACTTATACAACCCTAACTAATTTTAATATGAAGAAGAGAAATAAATATTTATTGTTGACTGCAATCATCACCATGTGTTTTCCATTATTTACAATAGCACAAGGTGGCGGTCTTCCTGCTGCACCGGCTGATGTACCAATTGATGGCGGCTTAAGTTTATTACTGGCAGCGGGTGTGGGCTATGGTATTAAAAAATACAGGGAGCAGAGAAGAAAAAAGGAATGATAAAACTTTTTTTCAAGGTGGGTTAATTAACCGATTGTTGAAATAATAATTAAAGGCTCAGAATATTTTTGAGCCTTTTGTTTTGTACTTAATTCTTCTTAGTTTGGTTAGGGGTAATGTATTACATCAAATTTAAATTTTATTTTTACAGCCAAAATCATTTCTCTGACAAAACAAGACCATATTAATTACTGGATTGATACTGCAGATAAAGACTGGAAGGCTTTACAAAATATGTTTAAGTCGAAAGATTATATTCATGCATTATTTTTTTCGCACCTTGTATTAGAAAAATTATGCAAAGCTCATTGGGTAAAGACCAATACAGCTAATACACCACCTAAAATTCATAACCTTATCACACTTGCTTCACAGGCAAACCTGCAGTTGACGGTGGCAGATGTTGGCTTCCTTGGGCAGATGAACCAGTTTCAGTTAGAAGGTCGTTATCCTGATTATACAAGTAAGCTTTACCATACCTTTAAGAGGAGAACAAACAAAAGAGATTTTAAATAAAGTAAATATCGTAAGAAAATGGCTACTCAAAAATCTGCAATAAATAGCCTAAAAAAAATGGCTGATGAAATGATGCTTACCGGTATCCATCTGCGTAAGGTTATTTTATTTGGCTCTTATGCAAAAAATACACAAAGTAAATGGAGTGATATTGATGTAGCATTAATAGCCGATGAATTTAGTGGTATTGGTTTTTATGACACTGGTTTGTTTTCAAAAATTTTAATAAAATATCCGCATCTTAATATACAGCCGCACACATACAATACAAAAGATTTTTCACCTTCCAAAGACCCCATGGTTACAGAGATTTTAAAAACCGGAATAGAAATTATATAGAAATTTATGTTGATGCCAAGGGTAAGGGCTATACCATAAAGAACTTTTTTTATTTATTAAAATACAGCGGCAGAGAAGAAAAAATAAAATAAAAAAATCGCTACAAATTTGTAACGGTAGTGTATATAAATTAGGAGATGCAATAATTAAAAACAATCAATCTCTGCCGGATTTTCCGGCCATTCAATTGGGTTCATAAAAATGTTTTAAAAAATTATTCCAATACCAAATTCTCTCCTTCCCTGTATGCCTGTGAGAATTGTATCATATTCAACAGGCTTAATAATTTTTGTTGCTCAGGTTGCGCTTTTTCATGGGCAATCTTTACAAAATCTTTTTTTGAAACCGTTTCCCGGGAAAGTAATTGGGCAAAGGGTTTCAACATGTCGCTTAAAATGTGCATATCTATAAGTTTAAATGTAAACCAACACGTTTGAGGAAAAGAAAAAACCATGCCATTAAATTAGCTATTGTTTATTGCCTGCATTAGTACATTAATTAATGTTTGTTTTACTGGCCTGGTTTTGGTACTAAAGCGTTTTAACAATTGATAACATTAAAATATATAGTTATGAAAAAAATCACAAAAATAATTTGGCTTTTTATGCTGACGGTTTTTTTATCAACTGGAATTACCGAAGCACAAACAAAGAAAAAAATGAGCAGCCGTAAAAAAGGTGCTTTGATTGGCGCTGGTACCGGAATTGCAACCGGAGTTATAGTAAGCAA
>JBKJLG010000105.1:0-4237 GCA_046596995.1 Chitinophagaceae bacterium | reverse complement strand
AAAATTGCCAACCAATTTAATACAGGCACAGCGTGATTACTTTGGATCTCACACTTACGAGAGAACTGACGAAGCAGGTACATTTCATACGGAGTGGAAAGAAGATGGAAAAACTGTTGATCAGTCATCTGGGCACAAAGTCTGAATTATGATTTTTAGGATTGGATGATTATAGGATTATTATGTAGAAGCGGGTTACATAAATTTTGTATAATGGTAAATGAAGAATTAACACATAAAATTATTGGTTGTGCAATGAAAGTGCATACCGCACTTGGTAATGGTTTTCAGGAAATAATTTATCAAAGATGTTTAGCCATAGAGTTCAAATATCAAAAATTAAATTTTACCCGTGAGCATGAAATGCAAATTTATTATCGTGAAGAAGAAGTTGGAACAAGAAGAGTAGATTTTTTTGTAGAAAATATAATGGTTGAACTAAAAGCAATAATTAAATTAGAAGATGTGCATTTAGCACAGGCTATGAATTATCTGCAAGCCTATAATTTGCCGGTGGGGTTACTAATAAATTTTGGCTCAAAAAGTTTGCAATTCAAAAGAGTTTATAATGTAAATCATCCTGATAATAAACAGTACATTAATCAAAAAACTAAATCCGCAAATCTTATAAGTCCTATTCCAGACAATCAAAATCCTACAATCAACTAATCCTATGAATCCTAATTCAGACAATCAAAATCCTAAAATATATTAATCCTATGAATCTCAGTCCCACATTAATTTTTATTTTCGGCGGCAGCGGAGATCTTAATTATCGCAAGCTTACACCGGCGTTGTACAATTTGTACCTAGATGATCTGATGCCAGAAAAATTCAGCATAGTTGGTATTGCAAGAACTGAATATGATGAGGTTGCTTACAAAGAACATCTGCTGGATGGTATCATAAATTTTTCCAGAAGAAAAGAGGAAGACAGAAAATGGACAGATTTTTCTCAGCAGTTAAGTTATTTAAAAATGGATGTTGCAGATGAAAAATCTTACATCCAAATTGCTGAATTGGCAAACCAAAAAGAAAAAGAATTCGGTGAATATCCAACCCTTATTTTTTACATGGCAGTGGCACCACAACTTGTGCCTGTTATCACAAAAAATTTAGGTTCAATAAAAATTTGTAACGATGCAAAAAATTCACGTATTGTTGTAGAAAAACCTTTTGGCCATGATTTAGACAGTGCCCGGGAAATGAATAAATTATTGGCTGGCATTTTTAAAGAAGAACAGATTTACCGCATTGATCATTACCTGGGAAAAGAAACGGTTCAAAATATTTTAGCGCTGCGCTTTGCCAATGCTTTGTTTGAGCCCATCTGGAATAAAAATTATATTGATCATATACAAATTACGGCAGCAGAAACTGTTGGTGTGGAAGGCCGCGGTGGATATTACGAAACTTCCGGTGCGTTAAGAGATATGGTTCAAAACCATATTTTGCAATTGCTATGCATGATTGCTATGGAAGCCCCGATTTCTTTTGATGCAGATGAAATAAGAAATAAAAAAGTTGATGTGCTCAATGCCATCAGAAAAATAAAAAAAGAAGAAGTGCAGGATTATGCAGCCCGTGGACAATATAGTGCAGGCTGGCTACAGGGTAAACAAGTTGCCGGTTACAAAGAAGAAAAAGATGTGGATGTAAATTCATCAACAGAAACTTTTGCTGCTATAAAGTTTTATATTGATAACTGGCGCTGGCAGGGCGTTCCTTTTTATGTGCGTACGGGCAAACATCTGCATGAAAAAACTACTACACTTACCATACAATTTAAACATGCACCGCACTATTCATTTCCGGCAGAAGCAAATGAAACCTGGCGATCAAACAGGCTTACCATAAGCATTCAGCCCCAAATGGATATCTGTCTCAGGTTTCAGGCAAAGCGCCCCGGGCAGCAAATGATTCTCAACCCGGTTGATATGGTTTACAATTATAAAGACGCATACAATGGCCATGAACCCGAAGCATACGAAACTCTTTTGTATGACGTAATGGAAGGTGATGCCACTTTATTTATGCGTGCAGACCAGGTGGAAGCGGCATGGAAAATTGTAATGCCAATTATTGAAGTTTGGCAACAAAAAAAACCAGTTGATTTTCCTAATTACACACCCGATAGCCGGGGACCTGACGATGCAGAAGCATTGATTGCAAGAGATGGTCATAATTGGATTACACATCCGCAAAAAGAAAGTGAAAAGTAAACAATGTTAAGTATGTATTTACATGTTTATAAAAATGCAGAAGAAACAACAACCGCTTTGGCAGAATGGATCACACTTTTAATTTCAAAAACATTAGAGACTAAAGAAATTTTTACTATCGCCTTATCAGGCGGAGAAACGCCAAAAAAATTATATCAAAAATTAGCTGATGAAAAATATTCCAAACAAATAAACTGGAATAAAATTCATGTTTTTTGGGGAGATGAAAGAGTGGTTCCATTTGATGATGAAATGAACAATGCAAAAATGGCTTTCGATAATTTATTGAGCCAGGTAAATATTCCACCAGATCAAATACATAAAATCCGTACAGATATTTCTCCTGAAGAATCTACCAGGCAATATGAAAAAATTTTGCACAGATATTTTGATGAGAAGCAACCAACTTTCGATCTTGTTTTATTGGGTTTGGGTGATGATGGACATACACTTTCTTTATTTCCCGGTTCAGAAATTTTGCAAGACAAACAATCGTGGGTAAAGGCCATTCATACAAAAGAAAAAGGAGAAAGAATTACTTTAATGCCTGCCGTTGTAAATAAAGCATCTGCAATTGTTTTTTTAATAACCGGAGAAAAAAAAGCATCTGTTTTAAAAGAAATTATGGGCGATCAAAATGAACAAAATTATCCTGCACAATTGATACAACCTTTAAATGGAGAGCTGCATTGGTTTTTGGATGAAGCAGCTGCAACTTATTTAAAACATTAAATTTTTGAATTCTACGCCTGGTTATTAATTTCCTCCTAGCAGCTCAGTAATATAATTATCTCACTTTGATAATAATGATTTAGCTTTTCAAGTAAAATTAAATCAAATTAAAATTTATTTTATGGCAATTGTAAAAGTAATTGAAGTAATAGCCTCATCAACAACAGGCATAGAAGATGCAATGCAGCATGCGGTTTCAGAAGTTTCTAAAACAGTTAGAAATATAGATTCTGTATATGTAAAAGATATTAAAGCCCATGTAAAAGACGGGAAAATAAGCACCTACGGGGTTATCTGTGAAATATCATTCAGGGTAGAATCAGGTGTAGCGAACGATTAGATGCATTAAAACTAAAGACCTTGAAGTTTACATCTTCAAGGTCTTTGCATTTTAATCTTTTTATAAGTGTCCTACACTCATAAGTGTAGGACACTTGGTCTTGCCTTCTATTCAATCATCTTCACTTCTTTAAACAATTTTATTTGTGCTGTCTCAACAGCAGTTTGAAATTCTTTCCATTTTGTTGCGAAAAAATTATTGGTTCTTTTTGTTACATCATTTACTAAAAACTCTGCTTCTTCTGTCAAACGCATCTCCTGTGCATCAGGTATTTTATTTCTACCTGCAATACCAAATGTAGCTTCCTGCAACCTTCCGTTTACCGTAACCTGGTAAGGTGTGCCGTAGCCTTGCCTGTCTTGCGCTTTACCAAAAATATAATTGCGAATATTTTTAATTGAATCGTTCATTGCAGTAGTAATCTTTTTTATTGCAGCGCTTTGTTTTGCATCAACACCAGCTAAAGTTGCCTCTACTTTTTTAACCGTTTCTTCTGCTTCGGTAAGCTGCTCGGTTACCGTTACCAATTTGGCTGTGCTCTTTTCCAGTCTTTTTAATACCCTTATTCTTGCATCGTATAGCTCTCTCGAAACAGGCACATTCGGGTCTGCCTTTACCACCATCATGGTTGAATCTGAAACACCTTTTAGAGTGATAACCATTTTATATGTGCCAGGGTAAACGGGATACCCGCCTGGCTCAGTTTCTCTTACACCGCCGCCGAATCTGCCTCTTCCTCCACCTCCTGCAGCTTGTGCTGTATTTCTAACCTGTCGAACACCTTTCATTTCAAAACCCCAATAATTTCTGTTAAATCCCGTATCTGCTTTTACCCTAAGTGTTCTTATCAGTTCATTGCTTTCATTATATATTTTTACCACAGCCGTATCCGTTTGTGCCCGCAGTCCTATTCTTGCTTTGGATGAATCTACTTCCATGTTAG
>JBKJLG010000286.1:0-3824 GCA_046596995.1 Chitinophagaceae bacterium | reverse complement strand
GAAATACTTGCTGATATCAGGACAAATCTTGACATATTAAAAGGCAGCAGCATCAATATAGGTCAGCCGATATCGCATAGGTTAGATCACCTTTTAAGTGGCGTAAGAGCGCAGGTGGCTATTAAAATTTATGGAAACGATTTAAATGAATTAAGAAACAACGCAACTCAGTTAAGTAAAATTATCAGCAGTGTTCCGGGTGTTGTAGATGTGCAGGTGGAAGCACAGGTAATGGTGCCGCAGTTAAAAATTAAAATAAACAGGGATGCGCTAAAGCAATATGGTTTGCAGGCAGGTAAAGTTGCTGAAGACCTTGAAATATTTTATAATGGAAAAGTTGTGAGCCAGATAATAGAAGGACAACAAACATTCGATGTTTTAGTAAGATCTACCGATGCAGAAAGAAGTGATATTACAAGGGTAGGAAATACACAAATTGAATTACCGAATGGTTCATTAATTCCATTATCACAAATAGCAACTATTGAAATAGAGAACGGGATAAGTTCTATAGTTCATGAAAATACTCAACGGCGAATTGTTGTAAGCAGCAATGTACAGGGAAGAGATTTGGGAAGTGCTGTAAAAGAAATGCAGGCAACAGTGGCAAAAGAATTAAAACTTCCGCAGGGATATTATTTGGAATATGGCGGGCAATTTGAGAGCCAGCAGTCAGCATCGAGATTAATACTTATTCTTAGTCTCTTTTCTTTTGCCGGTATTTATTTAGTGCTGTTCAGTCATTTTAAATCAAACAGAATTGTGCTACAAATAATGCTGAACATACCACTTGCATTAATAGGAAGTGTAATAACAGTTTGGCTTACAGGCGGAACATTCTCCATTGCAACAATGGTTGGCTTTATTACATTAACCGGTATTGCAAGCCGTAATGGTATTATGATGATCTCACATTACATACATTTGGTAGAACATGAAGGTGAAACTTTTAACGATCAAATGATTATACGGGGGTCAATAGAAAGGATGGTTCCTGTATTGATGACAGCATTGGTTGCTGCACTTGCGTTAATACCATTAACAATGGATGCATCTGCACCGGGTAAGGAAATTTTATATCCTGTAGCTACAGTTATTCTTGGAGGATTGATAAGTTCTACATTATTAGATATGATTGTAACCCCGGTGGTGTTTAAGAGATTTGGAAAAAAAGCTTTGGAACAATATTTCGCAGCACATAATAAAAAAGATGGTATTTAAAAAGTGTAAATACAATCAAATATAATGATAGAGCAAAAACATGCTATCAATAAAATTCAAACAAGCACAATGTACACATGCCCCATGCACCCCGAAATAATTAAGGATGCGCCAGGAAACTGTCCGTTATGTGGAATGAACTTAGTAGCTGTAAACAAACAAAAAGATGTGCCGTCGCCAACTTTAGAACATAAAAAGGAAGCCGCAGTTGTTCCGATGGATCATAGCAAGATGGATCATAGCAAGATGGACCATTACAAAATGGAGCATTCAAAAATGCCGGGTGGTCATGGGGGTCATAATCATGGCGCAATGATAGCAGACTTCAAAAAAAGATTTTTTCTTGTGCTCGTCATAACTGTGCCCATCATTTTATTATCACCCATGATACAACAATGGCTGGGTGTTAGCTGGCAGTTTACAGGTTCAATGTATTTACTATTTGCATTATCATCCGTTGTATTTTTTTATGGTGGCTTTCCATTTTTAAAGGGATGGTTTGATGAAATGAAAACATGGAAACCGGGCATGATGACGTTGATTGGTTTTGCCATAACCGTTGCTTATGTTTATAGTGTTGCCACCGTATTTGGTTTGCAGGGCATGGATTTCTTTTGGGAACTTACCACGTTAATTTTAGTGATGCTTTTGGGGCATTGGATTGAAATGAAATCTATTGCCGGAGCTTCAAGAGAATTAGAATTGCTCGTACAACTAATGCCTTCAGATGCTCATTTAATCCAGGGTGAAACTACAACTGATGTCAAGACAGAATCACTTAAAGAAAATGACATCATCCTCATTAAGCCCGGTGAAAAAATTGCAGCAGACGGAATATTAACAGAGGGTGAAAGTTACCTGAACGAATCGATGCTTACAGGCGAATCAAAACCTGTGCAAAAAGTAAAAGGTGATAAAGTAATTGCAGGTTCTATAAACGGAAACGGGTCTTTAAAAGTGCAGGTATCGCATGGCTCAAAAGATTCGTATCTCTCACAGGTTATAAAGCTGGTGCAGGATGCACAAAATTCAAAATCAAAAACGCAATTGCTGGCAGACCGTGCGGCTCAATGGCTTACTATTATTGCATTGTTAGCCGGTGCGGCTACCTTCTTTTATTGGTACATAAACGAGCAAACGCTGGCTTTTGCAATTGAAAGGATGGTAACGGTAATTGTTATTTGCTGTCCCCATGCTTTAGGGCTTGCTGTTCCTTTAGTGGTTGCTAAATCAACGGCAATAGCAGCTAAGAGCGGCTTATTAATTAAGAACAGAACGGCTTTTGAAAATTCAAGAAAAATAACCACCATCGTTTTTGATAAAACAGGCACACTAACAATTGGCAAGTTTCAGATTTCAAAAATCATTTCTTTACAAAGTGACTTGTCGGAAAATGATTTGATACGTATAGCATCTGCCTTAGAGCAGAACTCTGAACATCCCATTGCAACAGGCATTTTGCAGAAAGTAAAAGAATTAAACTTGCCAATACCGGCGACTGAAAATTTTAATGCTATTACCGGGAAAGGTGTTGAAGCCAAAGTAGAAGGCAAGGATGTAAAAGTGGTTAGTCCCGGTTATCTCAAAGAAAATAATATACCCTTACCCGCAGATTTCAAAACAGACCTTGCGGAAACAGTTGTGTTCGTAATCATCAACAATTCATTAGCCGGATACATTACTTTATCCGATGCTATTCGCCCCGAATCGGCAGAGGCTATTGCAACCTTGAAAAAGAATGGCATTAAGTCAACCTTGCTAACCGGAGATAACAATGCCGTTGCAAAATCTGTAAGTGAAACATTAGGCATGGAAGGATTTTTCGCAGAAGTGTTACCACATCAAAAATTAGAAAAGATAAAAGAGCTGCAAAGCAAAGGCGAGTTTGTTGCCATGACGGGGGATGGTGTAAATGATGCTCCTGCTTTAGCACAGGCTGATGTGGGTATTGCGCTTGCTTCCGGCTCCGATATTGCTGCCGAAACAGCAGGGATAGTTTTAGTGAACAGTAATCCGCACGATGTGGTGAATTTGATTTTGTTTGGCAAAGCCACTTACCGTAAGATGATACAGAATTTAGTTTGGGCTACGGGATACAATTTGGTGGCATTACCATTAGCAGCAGGTGTGTTATACAGTCAGGGAATTTTATTAAGCCCTGCTGCAGGAGCTGTGCTGATGACGGTAAGTACAGTTGTAGTTGCTATTAATGCAAGCATGTTAAAAGTAAAAACGTGAACCATGATAACAGATAAAAAATTTGTTCCGGCACTGCGCTTTCAATGGCTGACACCCATTTATGATAAAGCCATAAATCTTACGTTTCCTGAGAAACGAATTAAAAATGCTTTGTTAGACCAGGACAACCTGCAATCCAACGATTCGGTGCTTGACTTTGGTTGTGGCACAGGTACATTCTTAATAATGGGTAATCAGCAATATCATGAAACAAACTTTTCAGGTTTGGATGTGGATGATAAAATATTGCAAATTGCTAATGCTAAAATAAAAAAAGAAAACATAACAGTGGAGCTGGTGCAATATGATGGCGGGCATTTCCCGTTTCCTGATAAATTATTTAACAGAGTATTCTCAACACTGGT